>CAZHRR010000157.1:0-5041 GCA_964534955.1 uncultured bacterium | reverse complement strand
TACGGAAAAGTCAGATTCGATCCCCTCCACAAAGAGGGTGGCAGTCGCAGAACCTCCACCGTCGGTGGCGGTCATAAAGACTGTGGCTCCTTCCATCCCGAAGAACAGAAAATCATCATCCTGCGGGAAAATAGTTATCTCCCAAATGCCCTCGTCAGGATTCTCATCGTCTTCATCGTTATCCGTTACATAAAATTCTTCTTCATCGCCCTCAATACCGACGAGATCGAAATCTGTTTCAGGGTCGAACACCCCATCACCTTCATCTAAAAAGAACCCGATCTGGGCGGTGGTGTCGCCGTCAGAGAAGATGATTGTGATGTCAATAGAGTCGAGAGGTGTGATGGTGGTGGAAGTTGAATCATTAAGCAGAACTTGGATTGCATCACGACTGAATCCACCCGGTAGTGGCGGCATCCCCGGTGAGAGGAATGACGGAGCTGTCTTGAGCTGCCAGCCGTCTGAGTTCATCATCCTCATCTGTGCAGGTGCATCAATGAAAGCTCTGGAATTGGGTTTATTCTGCTGATGCCTCCGGGCTATTATCCGCTGCGCCTTATGAGTAAGTCGCTCTTTCTCCAGCCGTTCAGATTGGATAGCAGCCGGATCGAAGGAGGAAGCGGGCAGAAGTTTGCTGACCGTTTCATCGGCAGTATCGATCGGTTTTGGAAGAATTGCTGCTTCTTTATCAGATGCTAATAGAAAGGTAGCGATCATTGTGAAACTGATGAAGAGTAGTGTTTTTTTCATGGTGGACCTCACTTGTTTTGAAAGTGGAAAGGAACTTTGAATTGTCTTTTGGACAACTGGATGAAAAAAAGATTAAAGCTCATGTTATCACAAACATCTCCATGATTACAATCTACAGGTAATTCCTACTTTTTCCAACAGTCAGAGTTTGAATTTACGTGACCTGAATCATAACACATAGTTAGACTGTAACCTGTAAGCCCTGTCCAGCAGCTCAGCAATATGTAATACTGGGATATTCATGTTTTTCTGTCTCACTCCCCAGGCAAGCTGGATTTGACAGCCGGGATTAGCAGTAATAACTGCATCGGCTCCTGTGGCTGAAATGTGCTCCATCTTCCGTTCCAGAATAGCATTCGACATTTCGCTTTCCGTTAGACTGTAGCTTCCAGCGCTACCACAGCAGAAGTCCGACTCCGGCAGCGGCAGGAGCGTGATTCCGGGAATTGCGGAGATGAGTTTCCGCGGCTCAGAGGAAATCCCTTGAGCGTGGAGCAAATGGCACGGATCGTCATAGACCACTCGCATCTTAAGGTTTCCCTTCGGAGGCAGAATATCAATAGAGGCGAGAAATTCGGTCAGATCCCGCACTTTGAGTGCTGCGGCGAGGGCTTGTCTATCCCTGGAGGGGAAACGGCCGTATTCCTTCAGCTGGGCACTGCAACCGACAGCGTTTACTATTATGGCGTCTGCCTCGATCTCTCCGAAGAGCTGAAGCTGCTTCCGGGCCAGTGTGTCAGCTGTAGCGGTATCTCCAGAGTGAGCGTGGAGGGCACCGCAGCACGACTGCTTTCCCGGGACGATCACCTCATAAGCGTTCCATGTGAGGATGCGTACCGTAGCTTCGTGGACGTGAGGGAAGAGGTGATCCATGATGCATCCGGTGAAGAGAGCGACGGTTCCGCGTTTTTCATT
The DNA here is from genome assembly GCA_964534955.1 of uncultured bacterium. Taxonomy (GTDB): domain Bacteria; phylum Fidelibacterota; class Marinisomatia; order Marinisomatales; family UBA2128; genus UBA2128. Next base: position 3,376 of record CAZHRR010000157.1, on the reverse strand, counting down.
ACGGGCAGGGAAGATTTGTCTCTCCTCTTTCCCGAATCGTTTTTTTGGAATTGTTGGCAGAGATTCATTGCCGGAGCGCTTTGAAGCAGGAACCAGATACTGCAGGGAGGTGTGCGTAGTGAGCCAGTGGAGCCCCGATTTCTGGTAGAGCCGTCCAAGTTTGCTCATCCGGGAGAGCCGCCGGTGGGAAGTGACTGCCTTCTCGAGAAAGATGAGTGCCGGATGCCGTTCCTTTTTCGACGGAAGCAGTGCATCTCGAGCGATTTCCATGAGCGATCCGAACTCAACACCCGATGGGCAGGCAGTCTCGCAAGCCCGGCAGATGAGGCAGAGGTCGAGATGGTGGCGCAGCATTTCTGAGGCGTCCAATCTTCCACGGGAGAGTGCGTCTATCAAATAGAGGCGTCCGCGGGGGGAGTCAGCTTCATTACCACTCAGAGTGTACGTCGGACAGGCCGGGAGACAGAATCCACAGTGGATGCACTCCTGCAGGAGGTCCTTGTTTTTGCCAACGAACGCTGTTTGTATTTCGGACAACATCGACATCAAAGTCCTTCTCCCAGAATGTTCGGAGCGAAAATACCGTGTGGATCCAAGGCTGATTTTATCTTGCGCATCCATGCCAGTCCCGGCGGAGCGATAGGCCAGCAGGGAAGGTCAGAATCTGCAGGTTGACGTTCTACTTCCATAAAACCGCCGCTCGATTCCACCGAATCTGCGATTTTTGTTAACTGTTCTGCACTGTCGATACTGAGGCGACAGACACCTGCATCCGGAAGAGACCAGAGTATGAGACCATCTAAATTGCTGACAGACTTCAAGAATGACTTTAGCTGAGACTTTGGTAATGAAATATTAACACCATATAAACCGAATGTTGCTTCCTTTACTGACTGTCCTGATTCACCGTTCCACTTGACATTTCCAGCCACAGTTTCCTCGATAATATTTCGTGCATCGCTGTTCCCAGCAATCGTCACTGAAACCTCCCAATTGGGGCTGTTGGTCAGTTCCACTGTCTCCACATTCAGCGGCAACCGGCTGCATGCGGTTGCGGCGGTGAGAACATCATAAAGAGAATCGCAGGAAATTGAGCACGTCTGTACTCTATCCGGTAAAGGATGCAGTCGGAAGGTGACATCCAGCAGGATACCGAGACTCCCCCGGGCGCCGATGTAGAGTTTATTGAGGTCGTAACCGCTGACGTTCTTCACTACTTTGGCGCCTGCTTTTACTATATTACCCTCGCCGTTAACGATTGTTGTGGCGAGGATAGAGTTTTTGGCTGTGCCGTAGCGGTGGCGAAGGAGCCCCCAGGCGTTAGTACTGATAATCCCACCCAAAGTAGAGCCGTTATCACTCGGTGGATCCAGCGCGATTCTCTGCCTGTGTTTCTGCAGGGAGTACTGCATGGCAGTAAACGTAGCTCCGGCAGGGATTGTAGCGACCATATCGGGTGGAAAGTGTTCCATCTGCTCACCCAGATGAGAAGTAGATACGGCAACGTCGTATTTGCCAACCTTACCCATACTACTTCCGCTGCCTACAGGGAGAAGAGTAAATCCATCTGCTGCAGCAAGTTTTACCAGTTCGCAAATCTGTTCTCTACTGCGTGGAAAAGTAGTGTATCTTGCCGGAATCCCAGAAGTCGCAGACTGAATCTCCTCAGAGCTGAGGACAGAAAGAAGAGCGTTTTCCAGTTTTTCCGGATAGGTCACAGCCATCCTCCTCGGCTGACAGTCTTGTGCACTTTTGCCTCGCCGCACAGGGCACCGGTGGGAAAAATTTTCCCGGGATTAAGGAGATCATACGGATTGAAGACAGTTCTGACTCGCTTCATCTGTTTCTGGTCGTCTTTAGAGAACATGAGGGAAATTATTTCCCGCTTCTCTGCACCGATGCCGTGTTCGCCGGTGAGGGAGCCGCCAAGTTCGATACATGCCTGCAGGATCTCCTCCGAAACTGTCAACGCCGCTTTTACTTCCTGCTCATCCTCTGGGTTGTACAGGATGATAGGGTGGATGTTACCATCGCCGGCGTGGCAGAGGTGCGCAATGCGCAGACCGTGTTTTTTACCGATTTCGATATCCTGCCGGACGATTTCGGGGAGTTTCGACCGCGGCACGACGCCATCATTGGTGTAAAATGCCGGGGTGATTTTCCCCAGGGCGCCAACTGCTTCCTTCCGTCCCCGCCACAGGTTTTGACGTTCCTGCTCATCCTGCGCCTGTCGGAACTCCCGGACACCGCTCTCTCGGCAGATCTCTTCGATCCGTTCAGCTTCACCGACTAACATTTGCGGAGCGCCGTCAATCTCGATGAGCAGCACTGCCTCCGCATTAGTGGGAAAGCCGAGTTTCATGTGGCTCTCCACCGCCTCGATGACGAGACTGTCAATGAGCTCCAGCGCTGCAGGGATAATGCCCGCTGCGATAATCAGGGTGATGGTCTGGCTTGCGGTTTCGATGGAATCGTATACGGCGAGAAACGTCTTCACCATCTTGGGATTTCTCGTCAGTTTTACGATGATTTCTGTGATGATTCCCACTGTTCCCTCTGAACCCACTATCAGCCCTACCAGATCGTAGCCAGGGATATCTTCACACCTTCCACCAAAGGTTTCCACGCTACCGTCCGGCAGAACTGCTGTTAATCCCAGAACATGATCTGTCGTAACACCATACTTCAGTGTGTGTGGCCCACCGGCATTTTCGGCCACGTTGCCGCCGATTGTGGATGCTTTCTGACTCGATGGGTCAGGAGCAAAGTGGTAACCCGCTTCTGTAGTTTGATCGGAAAGATGAAGGTTGACGACACCGGGTTGGACGATAGCTATCTCATCATCGTAATCAATCTCGAGAATTTGATTCATCCGCGACATCTGCAGAATAACGCCGCCGTCCTGAGCTACTGCTCCGCCGCTTAAACCGGTGCCGGCTCCCCGGGCGAGAAACGGTACCTCGTGATAATTGCAGATCCTCACAATTTCTTCGACTTCTTCAGTCGTTTCAGGGAGAACTACAGCGTCCGGCATCTGCTTGTTTAGAACAAGACCATCGCACTCGTACACAATCAGGTCAGCGGGATCTGACAGTACACGGTCAGAACTAAGTAGATTTGTTAAATCTCTGATCAATTTGTTATCGGAAAACTTTGTCATAACGTTTGATGGGGAAGTTTCTTACATGGAAAATACCATTGCTGACGGCGGTGTACAATCTGAAAGAGCGTTTGAGGAGGGGATAAAGGGAGCTTGTGAGATGGGGAGCTTTGAAGAAAGGGAGCTGGGGAGTCAGGGAGTAGGGGAGTAAGATAGAAAGCTGCGAGTCCATTCCACAGGATGCTTCGCAAAATGAACACGCTAAATCCCCGCAGG
>CAZHRR010000156.1:0-5043 GCA_964534955.1 uncultured bacterium | reverse complement strand
CTACTGGTACAGAAAAACGTATTGTCGTCTGAGCATTAAATGGATTTGGATAATTCTGATACAGCACCAGTTTCTGCGGCAGCAGATCCCCACCATGAACGCCGCTCTCCGGCTCCAGCGTGGTGAGGGCTTTGATGCAGAAGTTCGCCGTTTGATCCCATGTGGGATCTTCAAATTCATAATCGTACAAGTCGAGCCATTGATTGTTCTGACGGTAGAAGCTCTCGCCGGACCCTGAGGCAGAAATTACGATTGTCCGGTAGTCAGCTCCCAGGAGCACCGGCACCACGGAGGTGCGGTCGTACGGCTGTCCGCCGGTAAGCATGAGGTAGAAGTAATAGTCATTTCCGGGATCGAGTTCAACGGGTGACTCAAGGTCCACAGTGTGCAAACCGGTATGTGCAATGGTCCCTTCCATGAATGCAATCTCATCCAACAGCTCCCCGCCTTCGAAGCTGTCATATACTTTCACTTGATAGGCAGTACTGTCTTCTGCGGTGTAGAAGCTGACGCCCCGCAGCCACTCGTACTCTGACTCAAGACCACCCTGTGGTGTAAAGACATTGAACACCTCTGTGATATCTGTCATGGTGGCTCGCCAGCCGTGATAGTCGTGGTAGTAGATACGGTCATAAGCCAGCGGTTCCACATTGCAGAGTGATACGGCTCCCATCTCGGGATGGTGACCGCACCATTTGTCGTAATAGCTGACCCAGAAATATCCGCTCAGTCCCCAGCCGCTGCCCCAGCTGTTCTTACAGAGCCATGCACCCGGCTCCGGAGCTGCAGTAACTCTGTGATCATCCCATCCAATGATGGCAACGGCATGATTCGGATCCCAGTCACTCTCCGGAGGCTGATAGTGAGTAAAACCTTCGTACTCGATGAACGACTCGTTGTAGCATAGAGCAGTTCCCATGACACCGTAGGTCATGACTTTCTCCTTCACAATATCAATGGTGCTCAAATCCTCACCCGAAGTGTACCATTCGATATCTCTGACGTAGTAGTGGTGGTAACTCGAGTCGTTCCGCAACGGAGCATTAAAGTATGATTGTCCATCCTCATCCCGGACGGCCCCCTCTCCCCGGGCGAGATAAGCCGACGACACCCGGTAGTCGCCGCCCTGATGGACCTCCAATCCGCCTCCAGTAGGCGGATTGGTGTCGTCGTTGTTGTGCTCGTTAAAACCGTTCCACCAATCGAGATGATATTCAGCCAGATCCGGCTCACTTTCCTCCCCGGCGGCTTCCCATTCACCTGTCATGAGAAGGTTTCCTTCAATAGAAGCCATGGCGCCAAAAGTCCAGCAGGTGCCGCCTTGCTGATGCTTCACTGAAGTGACGTAGTTGGTACCTTCCACATTGCGAAGGTCGAAGATGTTAGGCATTGGATCAGCGGAAATAGATTGAGATATGAGCAGAAAAACAAGAACGGGAACAAGAGATAAAACACAGCACCTCATGGCGTACCTCCGTTTAGGTTGGGTTCAAATCACTTTAACAAGACCATCTTTTTGGTGATTGATGAGTTGTTTGTGATTAGTCGGTAAAAATAGACTCCACTGGCCACATTAGCTGCATCCCAAACCACTTCGTGCTCACCCCCCGCCAGTTGACCGCTCACCAGTTCTTCCACTTTTCGACCGAGGATATCGTCGATGATCAATTCCACATCCGAAGTCTTGGGGAGATTAAAGCAAATAGTAGTAGTTGGGTTAAAGGGGTTGGGGTAGTTCTGGTGGAGTTCATAGAATAATGGTATCATATTTAACTCTGTTTCTGGAATTGTCGCTACTACCCTTGACATTTTCTTGATCTTACTGTTGTCACGATCACACAGCCAGAAGTATTCACCATCGAATGTTATACCTGTTGCATAGTAATCTATGTAAAATCTCAATTCCCAATTTTCTTGAGATGTGTCGTCATAGATTTCCAGTGGCAAAACTAAATTTCCAGCTCCATCGCTTCTGTTTTCTCTTATACACCAGAGAGAATCATTGATAACAGTCAGCCCACTTGGGTGTGCACAGCACAACTGATTTGTGACAGTGTGCGTTATCGGATCAATCTCATACATGCAGGGTCCCCACCCCCCATTATAGGACACATAAAACATAGAGTTGAAGTAAATTAATCCCCAGACAGTATTGTTTTCAGCAATTCCAATGGAATCAATTATTGAACCGTTGGATTTGTCTATCTGATAAATATAACGGAGTGTGTCTTCAATTATATCATCATTAATGATCCACAACTCATCATCCTTAAGAGTCATCCCCTTTACTCTACAATTAAGTACGTGAATTGAATCTACTATATTTCCCTCCAAATCAATTCTATAGATATTCCCTAAGCTGTCATCACTCACCCATAGATTCCCGCTATCGTAGATTATTCCCCAGGAATTTGGAGATGGCGCACTAAACTCATCTATCATAACAAGCGTATCATTTTGAGCAAATACAAATAGGGGTAGAAACAAGAAAACCAAAATCCATTCTTTACTCATTTTAACACCACAAGCTTTCGTATCAGTTGCTTATCTCCAGCTGTCAGTCGATAGAAATAGACTCCACTCGCCACATTGGATGCATCCCACTGCACTTCGTATTCACCCGGCTGGAGTTGTTCATACACGAGAGTAGTCACCAGCCGACCCACGATATCATACACCCGTAGAGACGTTCCGGTGGAACGTCTTGAGACGACTGACCCGGTCGTCTCTACGGAACCAGTTGGGATGGAAAAGCGGATGGTGGTGGTGGGATTGAAGGGATTGGGATAGTTCTGGTGGAGCGCAATTTTTTGAGGCAAAGGCGGCTCTTTTTCTGTCACGGTCAGAAGTGTATCGGAGCAGTGGGAGACATCGAAGAGACTGTCTGGCCAGACGTCATACGTACCGGGTGGACAGCTCCCGAAGTAGTTATACTGTGCGTTAATAACCCCTTCCCCGCTATAGCGGTAGAGCTGCAGACCCATATCAGCGTTGTTGCCGTAGATGTTATTACCATTCCCGGAACTTCCGCCGATGACCGGATTGGCCACAGAGTCAATCCAGATACCGCCTCCAAAGTAACAGATACAGTCACATACATCCATTACCGTATTACCGTTTATAGTATTCTTCACGATGAGCGGCTCAGCATCTCCCATAACAGCGATACCACCTCCTAATTCGGAGCACGAACCGGAGACATAGTTCTCAGTAATCACATTCCCACGAATGACGGGAGACGCTTCTAACACAAGAATTCCACCGCCATAGTCTCCCATTTGCTCGAAATAAGTACCACGTCCACCCGTGATGGTGAATCCCTGCAGCAGTGTTGCCGCACTCTCCCCGCCTGAGAATGTGACTGTTGTCCCCTCTTGGAGAGCATCTATAGTCGTCTCCTCCGGTCCAGCAGAACTGATGAGGGCGATGCTCTTCCCGCTGAAGTCAATCATCTCCTCGTAGGTCCCGGGGAGCACCAGGACTGTATCACCCTCCCCTGCTACATCAATACCGAACTGAATAGTAGCAAAGGGATACTCATCCGAGCCGTCGCCGGTCTCATTGCTGCCATAGGTAGCCACATGCCATACCGGTCCGTCATAAGACGGGAAGTGGCAATCGCTCTGGTACTGATCAATAACGGCGACAGAATCCCTCATTCCACCTATTGTGAAAGTCGGATAGCCGTAGGCGCCATTCCAGAAGTCGAGGGTGTAAGTTCCCGATGCAAAGGGACCAAAGCTGGCCGTCAGCTCAAAGAAGCACTCACAGTCACATGGAGGTCCTACATCGGTCATGGTAACATGGAAGGTATCAACGGAGAGCCAACCGTTCCACTCCGCCTCCAGACAGCAGTTCAGCAGCGGTGTCCACCAGTCAAGGGTAAGCGTATCTTCCTCCACGGAGAGGGAGATATAGGAGCTGTCGTTCCGGGCGCTGAGGCAGCCGGAGTTGGTAGTATCCACCAGTCCCACACCTCCGATGGTAAAACTCGTAGATCCCCAGTAGGTGCCGTAAAGGGTGTCGGTACTGAAGACCTCCACTGTGTACTCTCCCGGGTTGAGGGGACCGAAAGTGACAGAAAGATCAAAGTAGCAGTTGCAGAAAGCGATAGCACCAGTATCCACTTCCGTGATAGTCACCTGATAGCCATCCACATCTACGTCCATGACAAACTGGGAACCGCAGTTGCGGTGGGTCTGGGTATGCCAGAATGTGGCGGTATCGCCGCTGACGGTTACATACAGACTATCCTCTTGTGCCGCCAGGGGCAATAGTAGAACAAAAACAATAAAGAATAAACCGATGTTGCGCATTTGACCTCCTGCGTCCGGTTACTAAAAGAGTACACACTTCTCCCCTATTAATCAAGAGTTTTTTATCACTGATGTTTCCCGAAATATCCGATCAATCTGCTTGTTATATTATACTCCCATTCATGTTTACGAGCCCGTTCACCCAGTGAAATAAATCGTAGATTTAGCTTCGCTATTTCACAGGGTAAACGAGCACGCTAAATCAAAAAAAACGGCTAAAGCTGTCTGTTGTAAAATATCCCCATTTATGGGGGTTTCTTCGATTAAGCGTACCTGCCCACCCTCCGTTGTCGGGAGCAGGCGGGCGGCTTTAGTCGCTCGCTGAGAGAACCTTAATTGCGAGCCCATTCCTCCGAAGGTCACGTAGGACTCCTTGACAGGAGAGACCCTTTGGGTCACAGGCCACAGGCTCGCCTACCGGCTGAGATGCTGTGTAAAATGAACACGCTAAATGCCAAAAGGACGCTGAAGCACCCTTCAGGGTGGTTGTTATTAAGCGTGGGGGTTTACCCCCTCGCTACTGTTATTTTAGCAACAGCAGCTTCCTTGTCTGCACAAACTCACTGGAACTTAGTCGGATAAAATAGACACCACTTACTACGTCATTTGCATCCCACACCACATTATGTTGACCACTCACCTCTCTACCACTCACCAATTCAGCTACTTCCCTTCCGAGAACGTCGTAAACAGCAAGTAGCACATCTGCATCCTTGGGAAGATCAAA
>CAZHRR010000155.1:0-5088 GCA_964534955.1 uncultured bacterium | reverse complement strand
CTCTTGCAGGTTTATTGGGATATGTTTCAATAATATCGCCTGGATTTTCTCTGAATTGTCCAGAGTCCCAAACATCTCCTTTCACCAGTTTATGCAATTGTTTAATCGTTTTTTCATTCACCTTTATTTTTTCATGGTCCCGATGAATCCAGTCCAATGCTTTGCGGTAGCCAAACACTTCTTCTTCGTCCCTGTTTTTCAAAGTTGGTGTTCCAAGTATAATAGGTTTGACTCTCTTATTTTCAATTTCAACGCCCTCAATTCTGCTGGAAGATACAGCGCTTTGAATCAAAGCATTTTCCCGTAATATTTCTAGTTTTTGCGGTGTCTGCATGGTAAACAAATCCTGTTTCCCTCGAGATTCACTGATATCTGCCAGATACATAGTTGCCAGAGTTGGAACTGTTCCCGATTCTACTATTTTGTCGATTGTTGTCATTTTACTCAATTGTATTCATTCTCAAGTCCCCTGAACTTCGGAAGTGCAGAATTAAGTACCACGCACTTTTCCCGAAGGGACTCCTTTGACCCAGAGGGTCTCCTTTGGAGGAGGATGTGCGTGGCACTTATACTTGATTTATAAAACTCACCCCCTTCCGCCCAGCCTGTCCGCCCGTCCAAGCCGTTCGGACGGGAACGGCATCATCGGGCAGGTTGACATCGGTGTTAACTGCCACCGATCAGTGACCCTTTCAGGGTTCACCGACCCGCCTGCTCCCGCCACTGCGAGATACGGACGGGCAGGCGGTTTTGATTGTTTGTTTTTCTTCCCTCTCTTCATAAGTCGAAGATCCCGTACCTTGGGTCGGGGAGATGGACTGGGGGTGAGTTTATTTTTACCAAACATAAATCACCCAATCCGCTCCATTGTATAAGCGAAGGCATCCATCAAGGTGCTGTGCAAAATACCATCGCTGACTGTTGGTAACCCCGCTGAACAGGTCTATTCTAACAGGACGCTTCAGCGTTCTTGTGTCATTCAGCGTGGTCATTCATGGCCTCGCTATCAATCATGTTCATCCTATTAATCCTAAGAATCCCTGCCTGCAGGTCTTTAGGTAGGAGGGTTCTCATTTTTCTCATTGTCGAGAAGTTCCGGGTACTTTTTAGTGGTAACCAAATTATTTGAATTATTTTCGTACAGGAATTTTTTCTATAGTTAATATTTATCTTTGTCATAAGTTTTCTTGTGAAAAGGAATGCCCTGATTAAATGGTTACGAAAAAATGACGCTAAGTTGATTCGTGAAGGAAGTCGGCACTCATTTTGGGGGAGAGAAGATAAAAGGACTGCCATACCAAGACATTCGGAAATTAATGATACCCTTGCCCGGAAAATATGTCCAGAGGATGCTGCGCACAAAGATTTAGATATCCCATTCATGAGGTAAAATAACATGGAATACAGAGCAATAGTAAAACAGGAAGACGGTTGGTGGATTGGTTGGCTGGTGGATTTTCCCGGTGTGAACGCCCAGGAAAAATCCCACGATGAATTAATTGAGTCACTAAAGATCTGCGCAAGAGAAATGCGGGAACTGGAATTGGAAATCCCAGAAAATGCTGAATTAGAAACTATCGTAGCGTAGTTAATTACCATTCACTTCTCCATTCCTCTCTCTTCGTAAGTCCAACCCCATCTGCTCCGCACATAAGCTCATCGGTTCACCCTATAGCACGTTTGAGACAAAGATCATATTCCTCAACAAGATTAGGATTGTTGAGGGACTCAGCATATTCCTGTAGCCACCTGAGGACATGATCGTGATTCATGTTCTTGCCAGACCGAATGAGAATTCCTTCTACATCTTCCCTATCCCTGAGGCGGTCAGAAATGAACTTCATCACAACCAAATCCTCGGGTGTGCAAACCCTCATGGAAAATCCGGGTTCTACCTCAATGTCTGCTACCCTTCCAATTGCTTCCAACTCGAAATCGGTCCAGGCACAGATCAGATCCACAGGCACTCCCGAGTGCGTTTCCAAAGGCAAGACATTTCGCTCGGTAACAAATTTCGTAGGGTTGCTGGGTATAAGATTGAAACTTCTCTGGGCTGCTTCCACTAACTTCTCTCTTTCATCAAGTGTGACTGCCACGGAGATATCCACATCCCGTGTAGCCCGGATCCTACCCCAAGTTTGAATAGCTAATCCGCCAATCACCATGAACGGCCACCCCTCCTCCCGCAGGAAACGCTGAACCTCCTCGACAGCTCCCAAGAGAACATTCACTTCTCCCCTTTCCCTCCAAGCAAGTCGATTCGTTCCTTCCAACGTATGACCTCCTTAACCTTAAGCTGACGGAGTTTCTCCATATCTCCCCACTGTGGCAACATGGCTGCAAATTCGACTAATTCGTTAAAATGCTGGAATGATTCTTGTATGGAGAGAGATCGCAGCCACTCCCTTTCTCTTTGAGACCTAAGTTCTTGTACTGCATCCCAGTCGGTGGAAATTACAGTCGGTAATCCTGATCGGGGTATAACGCTCATCTCTCGTTAAGTGCCTGGCACTTCTTGTTATTCATATTCATTTAAGTTTTCCCAGTAATTCCAAACCATCCTTATCAAACTTTGAAAAAGCTGAAATCTTTTTACCCAAATCTTTCAGTGATGCGCCTGAATGGTAAATCTCTTTCTCATCAATGATGATGAATCTGTCATGGTTGATTTTCAGTTCTTTGACGAGCACTTGTTCATATTGTTCATTAAACTTTTTAATATCCAATGCCAGCCGTTTCGAAATGGTTTTGGTGTATATTTTTACTCGAACACCTTTTCGTCTATCAATCAATAATGTTAAGACGCTGACATCGATATAATTGTCTAAAATGATGATGGACTTTTTCGCAGAACGAATGATTCTGGATACAAAGGCATGGGCATCGAATATTTGGCTCTCGTAAATAATTCCTTGTTTCGGTGAAATCTCTTTTTGTTCTATGGCATCAAAGACCTTATCGAACTTTTGATCATGCTCTAATTGTTTTAATTCCAATCGATCAACTCTCTGAAATAATTGGGCATTACTCCCGATAAATTTCCGCATGGCAACAAACGCATTAATAATTTGGACACTTACTTTTATAGCCATGTCGCTCTTCAATACTGCTGAAAGCATGGCAACGCCTTGTTCAGTGAAAGCATTAGGTAAATATTTCCTATGTTGTCCTCTACCTTTCTTTAAGATCACATTTTGTGACCTTAAACGTTCATCATTTGAAGTCGCAATTTGCGACTTCAATTTTTTTACTTCTTCTTTGGTAAGTTGAAACCTGAAATTTTCAGGGAATCTGTCAATATTCCGTGTTACAGCTTGGTTAAGCACTCGTGTCTCTACTCCATACATTTTGGCTAAATCACTATCCAACATCACTTGCATATCTCGAATAGTGAAAATCAAGTTTTGGATATGTTCCGGTTTAAATATTTGAATATCAGTCACATTATAAGCCCTAATGTATCTTCTTGCTCAACTTCATATCTTCTGTTTACGATTTGTTTGATAGAGCCATAGGAAGGCCAGAAGGAGAAAGACTTTCAAGTACCACGCACTTTTCCCGAAGGGACTCCTTTGACCCAGAGGGTCTCCTTTGGAGGAGGATGTGCGTGGCACTTATACTTGATTTATAAAACTCACCCCCTTCTGCCCCGCCAGTCCGCCCGTCCAAGACGTTCGGACGGGAATGCCTTTGGCGGGCAGGCAGTTTTGATTGTTTGTTTTTCTTCCCTCTCTTCATAAGAGAGGGACCGACCTGCCCGAATGCTTCGTTCAGGCGGGGGGTGAGTTCATCTTTACCACACATAAACAACCCCATCCGCCCCATCTAACATGATGTCTTCGTTATCAACGTTCCGCAGAGCAGAACTGTCACCAAATTCAAGATAGAATGTGTCCACAAAGACAGAATCAAGCGGCATCTGCTGGAACCTCAACTCCATGATATCGCCGCTGCCGTTCATACCGTTTTCAGCTCCTGTTACTACCGCCAAATCAACCGTTAACAACCCTGTTGCAGAATCCACATCCACAAAGTCGAGGATTGAGCCTCCGCCCTGTGTCAGGAAATCACCGGACTCGTTTAGCACTGTGTAGTCCGTAAACCGCAGTCCTTCAGGATCATATGACAGTTCCACGTGAGCGCCTATCATTCCCACGACTTCCTCCAGTCCGACTGTGATGCTAAACTCGTTACCATCTGTCCGGTACGGCAGAATGGTAGTCCTTGGGGAAATTATCAGAGATGACGAGTAAGCGTCCATAGTCCAGGAGCGGGACGGGAACGGCTCGTCCTCCATAATGTTCGTGGGATAACGTGCCATCACTTGGAAATAGTAGCTTGTGTCGTCTAAGTACGCCAACGTGACAAATGTATCGGGGAAAAAAACCGACCACGGACTGTCGTTCAGCCGGTAGGAGTATTTGATTTCACCGTAGAGAGTATCCAGACTATCTGCACGGTAGATGGAATTTTTCTGCTGCCATGAAATAGTAACTTCCTTTGCAGTTACCGTGCCCGATGGTCCCGAGAGGATCCTCGTTTCAGGCTCTTTGAAGTCCGGGTTCAGCGGGTCGAAGGGATTCTCCGGCAGCGGTTGGAGGATCTCACAGGTCCAAGATACAAGACAGAGGATCACAATGAGAGAAATCCTGCTGAATGATCTGGAGTTCATCAAATTTTTCATACCAAATCTAACTGTTCCTCGAGAATCCACACTTTTTGTCAATCAGATTCTACACCTTCAAAACTTACATAGTTGTGACGAATTTCACATTATTTATTGCTGGATTTAAATTGTATCCATTCAGTTACTGGTTAGTTTTGAATTATCAGATAAATTTAGTCACAATATTTGGCGATGATTTTTTCTTTCTTTCCTTATTTATTCTCTGTGATCTCTGAGTTCTCCGTGACCTCTGTGTAACCCTGTTTTCTACTACCTACCTGAGACTGGAGGATACTTGAAATTATCAATTGAAAATCGTCAATCGAAAATTTTCAATTAAAAAAACCACTCACCAGTTATTTATCCGTCGTAGTGAATTTATCAATCGTAACGAATGTGTAGATTGAACGTAGATGGACCAC
>CAZHRR010000154.1:0-5193 GCA_964534955.1 uncultured bacterium | reverse complement strand
ACCTTGGAGGTGCGTGGCACATTATAAGTAGAAATTTATTTCCCCATCACCTGCCGGTGAATGATGTTCCCCTTGGGATCGCGGATGAGGATGGTGACCTCGTTCAGTTCAGGGTCGAAGTCATATTCGATGGTTTCTGTTAAGTTGCCCCGGGCATCGAAGAAACTTTTCTTCAGGAGGGAATTGTCCTCGGAGAAGGTCAGCTCATGTTTACCCATTAAGGTGCTGTCAGCCCGGTAGTAGTTGGAAGTGGTAATTTTAAAATTGATGGGGTTAAGTGTGTCACCTACTGTCTTAAAGCGGTACACAAAATCATAAAAGTAGTAAACATTTCCCACATCATCCTTTACGGTTGTATTGAGTGGACGCCCCAGTCTGTTGTGTCTGAATTGAGCAATCCAGCCTGGTTTCATCTCGCTTAAGGATGGATGGTAGAGGTGGGGATCGAGAGCCGTCAGCGGGAGGTGTGAATTAAAAAGTACCGACAGTTTAGAATCCCTCAGCTGCTCGTCCCATTCAATATAATATGTCCAGAGGAGGTTATTTCGTTTTCGGAAATATTCTACGGTCCGGACATGCTCCTCATCTTCAAAAGTTACCCGGTAAAAAGGTCGTGAACCGAGTTTGAACTCAGGAACTTCCTCTTCCAATATATGGGAGTGTGGTTCCCACTTCTCAAAATAGCGGAACGGTGGCCGCGGCTTGGGGAACAGTTCACGCTTCTGCATCTTTCTCCCCCGGCGTTCACGAGGAGACACAAGCTCAATTGAAAGCACATTGCCTTGAGCATCATAGGTTACCTTGAAATGACTCGTCCGCCTGGCTTCTCCAGATGTTATCTCGTCACCGAGAATATCCTGTCTTTTGAGATCAGTGTCGAAAAACTTGACTGTCGTCTTTTCGCCTTTGGAATCCTGTCCTGCTGGATTTTCGGTCAAAAGAAGCGACCAGATGATTACTGCCGCGAGTCCTGCTAACCGGCTCACTGTTCCAGGCTGAGAAGTTCGTTCCGCCGGTTATTCAGAGAATTGAGTTGAGATTGAAGAGAGATGACTTCAGTTAGAATATCTGAGGCGTCCTCACCTTTCTGTTCCAGTTCGCGGAGCTTTATACGCTGCTGAGAAATTTGTTCCTTGAGAGGTGCTTTTTCCAGTGTGATAATACAGTCCACAGTAGCTTGGAAAGTTGTAGTGTGATTTTCAGCTTCGAATAGAATTTTAGAAGCCAGGTCTCGTTGTTCTTTCTCTTCAAATTTTTCCAGCACTTGGGAGAAACTGCCTTCATCACTTGTTATAAGCTGGTTTGCCAGTTTTCGCAACATGGGGTGCTTGAAACGATCTGCCGAAATGTGTTCCTTCAGCGGGGATAGGATAGCTTCGTCACCGAGAGCCAGCAACCTGATGAGTTCCAGTTGAGCCTTCTCTGTGGGAGTGGAGAAATTTGTAGATTTTACATTGTCCTGCCTGGTTGTATCCCGCCATCTCCGGGACCGTCGTTTCACCATGTTGATGAGAACACTGTCATCCACTGAGAGAAGATTTGCCACTTTGCGGATGGTGTGCTGCTGTATGATGGGATCCCGAATTCCTGCAAGTTCAATAGTCATGTCTTGAGCCAGTTTAGATCTCTCCGCCGGTTTGTCGAGATCATAGCCTGAGTATTTGAGGTGGAAATCCAGAACATCAATTCCATCATGGATTGCCTTTTCAAAAGCCTTTTTCCCGATTTCGCGAATCCAGCTGTCCGGATCGGCTCCATCAGGCAGTTCAATAATAGAATGCGCCACACTGCCGCGAGTGAGTGTGTAACCGGCCCGAATAGCCGCTTTTCTGCCAGCGTCATCACCATCATAAGCCAGATGTGCGGAATCAGCGAACCTGCGGATCTGGTTGACATGACCATCAGTTAGGGCAGTACCGCTGGTGGAGGCGAGGTTTGTGATGCCGTGTTGAAAGAGTTGGAGGAAATCGGTATACCCTTCCAGGATGATTATAGATCGCTGCTTGCGGATGTAATCTCTGGAAGACTCCAGTCCAAAAAGAATCTCGCTCTTGTTATAGATGGGTGTTTCAGGGGAATTTAGATATTTGGCGTCACTCTCTCCGGAAAAATCCCGGCCGCCAAATGCCACCGTTCGCCCGGAAAGGTTTACGATAGGGAAGAGAATACGGTTACGGAAGCGGTCAAAGCGTCCTCTGTTGCTCGCAGCGAAGAGACCGCTCTTGTCGAGCACCTCAGCCGGGAAGTTTGCTTTATTAACTTTTTTTAGGAGTGAATCCCATGCATCGCTGGCAAATCCGAGGCGGAATGTTTTTATTGTCTTACTGGAAAAACCGCGGTCCTTCAGGTATTTGAGTGCCTTTTCTCCCTTTTTAGAGTGCAGGATCTTTTCGAAGTGCTCAGCAGCCAGTTCGTGGATTTCGTAGAGATGGGTGAATAATTTATTCGATCGGTCGTCCTTCTCGATCTTTATCTCGATTCCATATCGCTTACCCAGCTGTCGCACTGCATCAACAAATTCAATCTTTTCATATTCCATGATGAACGAGATAATGTTTCCTCCTTTGCCACAACCGAAACAGTGGAAGATCTGCTTTTCCGGTGCCACGCTGAAGGAGGGGGTCTTTTCCACATGAAATGGGCAGAGGCCGAAGAAGTTTCTACCACGCCGCTTCAAATCTACATAATCGGAAACGATATCCAGGATATCGGCAGTTTCTCGGATCTGATCGATAGTTTCCTGTGGGATGCGGGCCATATTATTCTTTATCCCGGGACGAAATTGATCTTCGCGGTTGTTCAGTTGTCTTATTTCCCAACTTTTCCCTGAGCCACTCTTCGCTTTTTTTTGTTATTGGTTCAATTCCGGAGAAATTCTTTATCCAGTATCTATAACCTTCCAGATGATTATATAGATAAGACTGTTCTTTGAAATCTCCAACTGTTTTTGTACCAGGTGCAATTTCTACGAGCCAAAGAATAATCAGAATTATCACGCTCCCGCGTAGCAGACCAAAGAGAACCCCCACCGCACTGTTAGCCATATCCACTCCTTGATCGAGAATAGCATATTGAATCCAGCGAGTAATGAATCGAATAACAAACAGGCAGATGATCAGGATTATGAGAAAACTGACAATCCGCAGAAAGATATCATTAGCTGAGAGATAGTCTTGGAGCCAGTTGCGGAGGAACCCATAAAATCTTACGGAAATAAGTGAAGCTATGATGAGCTCAACAAGCCGGGCTACTTCATCTATAAATCCGCGTCTATAGCCAATATAACCTGAAGCCAGCAATACCGGCACTCCAAGCCAATCGAGAGGATGGCTCACAATGAGAGGAGTTCGCTGACCAACTGCTGGGCAATTTTGCCGTCGCCCCGGCCGGCGATCTGCTTCATAACCTGCCCCATTACCTTGCCCATGTCCGCCATGGAAGTGGCGCCGGTTTCATCTACTATGTCAGCAACAATCTTTCGCATTTCGTCTTCGCTTAGTTGCTCGGGGAGGTACTCTTCAATAATCTTCAATTCCGCTTCTTCCTGACGGACCAGATCGTCCCTTCTGCCTTGAAGGTACTGCTCGATTGCTTCCCGCCTCTGCTTGACTGCTGTCTGCAATACTTTCAGGACCTCGTCTTTAGAAAGATCTCCTCCAGTCTCGATGGATTTCTCTTTTAACTTTGCCAGTAGGGTTCGGAGAGTTCGTACTCTGTCTGCGTCCTTTTCCTTAAGGGCGTACTGTACGGCTTTTTGAATATCGTTGTAAAGGGGCATTCTTACCTCGAGAAGCAACAGATCAAATTACATTCGGCTCTAAGGGAAATCAAGCCGTTTTGGTTATATTGATATGTAAATAATGGGGGGAGGCCGGCGCCCAAAATCTACCGAATGAAACTATTTCAGCAGGGCGAGAATATTAGGTTAACGGGGTACCTTTTTACAACTCTCGCTATTACTGCCAGGTAGAGTTAGAGGGAAATGCCATAGGGCACCGGCCCGAAGTTTTGTCTGAGTGTCTTCTGAACTTGATATCTTCTATTCAGATATGTAGAGTATGTAATCTTGAATCTTTCCAAAAAAATTTGAGTTAAGTCAGCCCTAACTCCTCCATAATCCTGTGTTTTTCTGCAACTCTTTCAGCCAGCTTCTCCAGCGACTCTCGTGAGAGCATGTCGGTGATCTCATCCCGGATAGGTTCCCAACGATGATGCAGTGGGCACGGTTGTTCATCTGCGCATTTATCCAGACCAAAAATGCAGGGGTCTTCAACGGGTGGAGGTCCATCGATAGCATGAATAATCTCAGGCAAATAGATTTCGTTGGCGGGTCTCGCCAGCTTTACACCGCCTTTCCTGCCTCGAACTGTTTGCAGAAGATGATGACGACTGAGGATCTGAGTGATCTTGGCGAGAAACTGCTTTGGAATGTTATAGCCTTCTGCAATCTCCCCGATCATCACTGGTCCAGGGTCGTTCTTCGAGGCGAGATATATCATCGCCTGAATACCATACTCAGCTGATCTGGAGAATATCATTTCAAGACCTTATTATCACAAGACCTTTTTATCATTTTAAAAGTTAGCCGATTGATATTGATGAACCAAGAAATTTCTATTAAGTACTTTTATTCCTGCATTTTAGCGCTGCTAAGGGTTTTCCCCCTGTCAAATTATAATGATAAGATGAGTCTGGATAGTTCATCCTTTCCTTTAAAACCGGTGATTCGGTGAGCAATGTTGCCCTTGCGGTCAATAATAATCAAAGTCGGGATTCGGCGGATGTTTCCGTAGTCCCTGAGGATTTGTTTCACAGTACGGCGATTACCTGTCAGAAGATCAAAGTTAAGATTCAGCATATCCTTAAACCGTCCCAGGAAATCCAAATCTCCGGAATCTACCCCGATTCCCACAACAACTACTTTTTCTACCCCAAGTTCTTCCTGAAGCTGAGCCAGTTCCTTGAGCTCAGGTTTACAGGTGGAGCACCAGATGGCCCAGAAGTCCATCACAACAATTTTACCTCGCAGGTCCCGCAAAGAGATGAAGTCTCCATCCGTGTTTTTCAGAGTCCAGTTGGGAGCTTTCACAGGTTCGACTGCAAATAGTAATCCCGTAGTGAGTGCTGTTAATATGAATAACTAACATTTCTCACTTAGTAAAATAGTCAATAACATTAATAATAACAATAATA
>CAZHRR010000153.1:0-5222 GCA_964534955.1 uncultured bacterium | reverse complement strand
TTCCCGTCGTGTAGGCGTTGTCAATCCACGTCTTGATGTCATCACTCGTGGTGACACCATCCTGCACGTATTGGACGCCCACCTGAAAGCCCCTTCCTTCCTGAAGAGCAATAAGGTCGGTCAGCCATGTACCTTGATCAAGTTGCGAATGGGTGATGATGAGGTAATCTGCTTCTGTGATGGGATCCACCTGCGCTTGTAGCATGTTCCCAAGAACAAACAATAACAAACTAAATTCCGACAGCTTTGAAATCCTGATTTTTCTTTTATTTCTTATGGAAATAGAGAAATACAAAACGATTACAGCAAAAAAGCCAAGCAGAGGAAAACGCAACATATTTTTCATATCAATTGAGCGATTACGTACAGGGTCTTCTTTTTCTGGAATGGAGTTATTGATTTCAAAAGTAGATGAGTATATAAATGCAGAACCATCGCACTCTTCTTCATTATCTTCACAAAGAGCAGCATATATATCGAGAAGTGAATAGCCGTATTCTTCAATATTGGCGGTTTCAATTAAGCGGGACTTAACTTCAGCAGCGGTCCAGCCCGGATTTTGTTCCAGAAGTAATGCTACAGCTCCTGTAACGTGAGGGGCAGCGATGCTGGTACCTAGGCTATACACGTAATTGCCGCCCTGATTCTCCTCCAACAAATACGATTCCATGGATGCAGACCAGGATCTGGATGATGCTATCCATGCACCGGGGGCGTAAATCTCTGGTTTAGTAATATCGGCTCTGGAAGGACCTACGCTACTGAAGAACGAAACAACATCTAAAGGGTAGCCGTTTTGAGCGAACAATCCATAGGTAGATGGTTCGTTATAACCATTTATATCAACCCAGTTGTTCTTGGAATTCATCGAGCCAACAGTTATAACATCTGGTGCATTTCCAGGTTCAGTTATATCATAATTATTACTATAATCAACATCATTTGTTATATAAGCATTCCACCAACTTGCTATGTAAAAATCCCACGTACCACCACTACCTGAAGACATCTGAATAATCCATTCCCCAGAAGATAATATGTGATTTGTTAAACAAGTACTACTATATGCATCAGCAAGTTGAATTCTAACGTAATTTTCTCCAACATTATCAGGGAATAAATCGTAATAATTATTATCAATAAATACTCCACCGTCTTCCGTAAAAAACCCATTCCAAGTTCCGGGGGTAACTGGATATGCTGTTAGATAGTCGTGTAATGTACTCGTTGAATAAGTACAACTTGTTGTTAAATACTTTGCTTGGTTTGGAGTTTCAAGAATTATCTCATAATCATCAGTTGCAGGGTAAAATATCAATATTTCTATAATGTCGGGGTAAGGATATTCCCTATCAACGGTAATAGATATTGATCCAGGAGAAAACTTCCTACAATGATCTTTACGGCGTTTCCAATGATCATAGTTAAAAATGACTTCTTCATTACTAATATCAAATCCATCATTACCTGCAGCAACTAAAATTACTCCTTCGTTATTAATTTGATTTTGGAGTGAATTAATAGAATATTCTAAATTACTGCTGCCATTCCTTGGTCCCCACTTAAAACCCAGACTTAAATTAACAACCCACCTCTTTCCGAGAGACAATGCTTTTTGTGATATATAATCCACGGCATTTATCACATTATTGGAATAAAAAGGGGTAGGTAGTTTTACTATAATTAAATCAGCCTCTGGCGCCATTCCGATATATTTTTCTGTAACGCTATTATTATTGTTATTCCCATTTGCAGCAGCGATTCCTGTTACATGGGTACCGTGACCAATGCCATCAACTTGCGGACACGACCCGGCATCTATTTGAGAAGCATCATGTTCAACGCCATAGTCAAAATCAAATCCTTCAGGACCATCACCCTGTACCGAATTATCCCATAAATATAGGACTCTTGTTGTACCATCAGAATTTTGAAAATCGGGATTTGTCAAATCAATACCAGTATCCACAATACCTATAACTACACCTGCTCCAGTTTTATTAGATGCATTTCGCCCATTAGAACCATTGACCTTTTCGTCAGAAACGTTGAGCATCATTTCACCTCTATATGATAACTCAATATTTCTAACATTCGGATCTTGTTTTAAGGAATTTATCTGATCACTTTGAACTTCTGCGGTAACAATATTCCCATCCGGACCTTCGATAAGAGTTTGAACATTAAATCCTAAAGATTGTAATAACGGTTTTGAATTTGTATTCACTTTCGCGATAACAGAATACAAAGTATCTTGATTTACAATACGATAATTAACCATCGCATTATCTTGTTTGGCTTTATAAGGATAAATTTCGGAACCAGAAAGCATTGTAAACATTAGTATGCATATTAGAAACTTATTCATTTCTTTCTCCTTACTAAATGTTAATTATCTATTGGAATGATTATCCACTTATCCGTTATGGGATCAGTTACCATATCCATAAATCTTCCTTCTATATTGGGTGGAGGTGGGGCTGGATAAGGTAATGGTTCATCAAAACCTAAAGGGTGTAATAAGATTGTCATTGAATCCGGTTTTACAGGGATACTATCCAATAGAGTAGTCATTAATGGCTCAAATATACATTTGTAGTATCCTGGCAATACATTAAATACTATGAATCCATTTTCTTTATCTGTCTCAACAATATGGTAAATACTATCACTTTTTTGGGAAATAAATTCTATATACATATAATCGAGATTATCAATCTTTACTTGACCTTTAATTGCACCAGTTCCTGGGATGATTCCGTATTTCTCACGCCAATCTTCATTCTTATCCACTTGCGGCTGCGTTGTGTTGGCACAAGTAGTTACCATAAATATTACCAATAAGATATGTTTGATATGTTTCATCACCTTCGCCTCGTTATGATCGGGTGTGTTCAGTCTATTACAATATCTTCTTACATAGTCCAACATCATCTAGCACATAATTCACGAAATTATTTCATCAGACATTTTAATTAACGAACTGGAAGCATTTTACACAACCTCAGCACAAATGTCAAGCATTATTTATATATAGTGATAGATGTTGTTTTCTTTAACAATATAGTCATTATATTTACATTATCACACACCAATTTCTATCCCCTCTTCTTGTCTTAGGGTTAACTTGTGGTCATTCTAAAACACTGTTCCTTTCATCATAATGCCTCGTTTCTTGTTTGCCTTGCATCAACTATACTTCCCATCAAAATATTAATCTGTTTTAACAACCTTTCTTTTACTACACTTTAGTACCCAAGACGACTAAATTGAGTAAGAAGAAAAGACTGTCTCATCGAATTGATATATTCATGAAACTACAATAATCAGAATGAGCAGCCTCATCCGTATCCAACGGCTCGCTGGAGAGGTCACCGGCATTCTCAACGTTTCTCCTACAGCCGCTGCGCTTCTTGAAGCACTCCCCTGCGAATCAAGTGCCCAAACCTGGGGGGAAGAGGTTTATTTCTCCGTGCCAGTGGATACAGACCTCGAGCCGGACGATCAGCAAGTCGTGCCGCCGGGTACCCTATGCTTTTGGGTAGAAGGCAGCTCCCTCGCCATCCCTTATGGCCGTACACCCATTTCCGAGGGAGATGAGTGTCGCTTGGTTACTGCGGTCAATATTCTCGGGCAGTTGGATGGCAACCCCAGAGTACTGGATTCCGTCCGGGACGGCGAACTTATTACAGTAGAAAAGATTGTCGTGTAATTGTCAAGCTTACTCTGTGAACCGCCAAGGCTCCCACCTCGGACTTTACCTGCTCCTCATCCTTGCTATGGTCATGTGGGGTCTCTCTTGGACCAACGCCAAAGTGCTGGGTACCTACACCTCTGCATCAGTGCTAACGTTCTGGCGGTTTGCCTTATCGGGACTCTCCTTCGTACCTATTCTCTTTATCACTAAACAATCCCCGAAGCTCCCTCTAAAAAGTACCCTGCTGGTCTTAGGTGGAGCTGTCTCCATTACACTTTACAACTTCGCCTATTTCTATGGAACACATATCGGGTTGGCCAGCATCGGCGGTGTCGTGGTACCAACCATGAATCCCGTGTTCACCTTCATATTAGCGATTGCACTCGCCAGACGAATTCCACTCACAAAAGAAGCCTTAGGACTGCTGTTTGGTCTAGTTGGAGGAGCTCTCATTCTGAAGGTGTGGGACTTTAGCTTCGATCAGCTTACAGTAAGCGGGAATACATACTTTATCATCTGTTCTCTCTCATGGGCGCTCCTGACTGTGATCACTGCTAAAGCCAAAAAGTATATCCCTACTCTCACGTTCAGCTTCTGGATATTTTCCATCGCTGCACTTCTTTCCTACCCATTCGCTGCTGAATACAACATCTTCACAATATTCACTTACGACTGGATTTTCTGGCTAAACCTTCTGCTGGTAACACTTGGTTCCATGGTTTTCGCTACAACTGTCTATTTCTTTGGTACTGTTATTCTTGGTTCGGAGAGAGCCAGTGCTTTCATATTCACTGTGCCGCTTAGTGCTGTAATTTTCAGCATGATCTTTCTGAAGGAGGTACTGGAAGTTTCAACAATTGCGGGTGGAATTTTGGCTATGACTGCCGTCTATCTAATAAACCGCAGTAGTAGTGCAAATACCGTACCCACCTAACAACTTTTCTAAGTGCTGCAAATAGACGTGATCTGATCTTGGCTCTCGTTACTAAAAAAAGACTCAGTCATACACACAAAAACCGACTGCCCTCCTCACCATTCCAAAAGAACTCCTGCGAAGTAATCTTCTTCCCCGGCTAAGCCAGTGGGTCCGCCTCTCCATGCTTATGGAAGATAGTAAAATGTGATAAATCCGGGTTACTTATAAGAACAAGAAAATGGAAGAAAGTGGTTCTAATCAAGAAAATTAGTCAAAACTTTTTGTTGGAAGACCTCCCTGCCCGCCATGTGAAATAAAATCTACGATTTTAATGCTTCGCATTACCTGTCCCGTGAAACCGCACTGTTTCACTGGGATTTCACTTGGCCCGCCCTCCCCGCCTGACTATGTCATTCGGGCAGGCCGACTGGTCGGTATCAGGCAGGCCCTTTTTTCCCTCCTTACTAAGGAGGGGTGCAGGGGTAGTCTGGACTTATTAATTCTACATGTTTTTCAAAGGCAACCTATCGAAATATGGAACGGAAACCTGTCTGTCTCTCACGCTGGTGGGAAGCTAGGAGGAAATAGTATCTAGTGCAAGTCATCGCA
>CAZHRR010000152.1:0-5271 GCA_964534955.1 uncultured bacterium | reverse complement strand
CCATAATAAAATTCACTCCTCACCGAAATAAAAAACCCTCCATAGCAACAGGAGGGTTATATTATCAGTTTGGCTAGGATCGGCATCAGCGATCCCGCTCACATTATGGCTACTTGATCACCACTAACTTCCGCGTCCGGGTACCCTGTTCAGATGATAACCGGTAGAAGTAGATGCCGCTGGCGAAATTAGTGGCATCCCACACTACCTTATACTCACCACTCACCAGTTGACCACTCACCAATTCCTCTACCTCCCGTCCAAGAATGTCGTAGATGACCAGTTGTATATCTACCGTTTTTGGGAGATCAAAGCGGATGGTCGTCACTGGGTTAAACGGGTTGGGGTAGTTATGGTGGAGAGCGTAAGTCAGCGGCAGGCCTTCCGGCTGCTGTAAAGCTAAACCGGATGTATCGGTGAGGAAGTTCAGCAGTGAAGCTAGCAGTTCTGTTTTGTTGCCGCCCTCGCCGTCCACCAGACCGCCAAACTCAAAACTCGCACCAATGGTCTTGTAGTCCCCACCGTCATAGGCAATACCAGCGTAGTAATTAGGTGACGTGTTGTAGAAAACAGGGACAGCTTCCTCCAGCGGCTCCAAGTGATCGATGCTGAAATTCCCACCTTCATAATCGAAACTCACACCTTCCGTTGGTGTCCCGAAGATGCCTTCAATAGTAGAAAGATCGCTGCCACCTTCGTCCGAAACTTCAATGAAAAATTTATCCGTAAGCGTACCTGCATTCAAATTACCGAACTCATCCCCTGCTTCCATATAGATGGACCCTCCATCATTCAGGTAGTACCGGAGTTTGAAGAGGTCACCCTGATGCCCCCACTGGCCGTCCCAGATTTCGTACTTTCTCGGAAAGACACCGCACAGGACGAAGATCGCCTTGAATCCTGCATCGTAAAGACCGCCGCCGAAGAGGGTCAATTCCTGCACTTCCGCTGCTGACCAGCCCAGATCAAAAATGGAACGGGATAACGCCGTGGCTGATACCGGGCTGACATTCACCGGGTTCCAGATGAGAATGTCCGGCACATCACCGAACCAGACTCTCAGCAGCTCTGAGATGTCGCTCTCGTTCTCGGTAGACTCATTATCTACAGCGTTGATTTGGTAATCATACGAGAAACCGAATGCCACATCATCATTCCAGCTCATCTCTTCACCGGCAATGGAAGTTTCAATATCTGTCAGGAACTCACCATTCCGATAGATACGGATAGCCGAGAGATCGTCCAGCGGAGTACCGTCAACCTGTGCAGCGGGATTGGTCCAGCTGAGAGTAACTGCTGTATCCAAGGCCTCCACCAGAAAATCTTCAGGTGGAGAAGGCATCGGTGAGCCTCCGCAAATAACACTCGTCGAAACTATAACACTAGCGCTGTCGTTCTCCGTCAACTCGGTGTAAATCATGTAGCTGTAAGTAGCTCCATCGGTGAGACCATCATCTGTGTAGCCCTCTACACCCTGACTGACCACCGCTATTTCATCACCATCTCTCTCCACTATCACTGAAAAGTCCGTAATGGTTTCCCCGTTTACGAGGGTGTCCGGATCACTCCAGGTAAGGGATACTGAGGCAGGTGTCAAGTAGTCGCTGTAAGCGGAGAAATTCGACGGGGCGACAGGATCCAGTTCATCCGGAATCTGATAAGCCGATAAGAAACCAGGTTTGTATGCCGCTATGATATCCACCATGCGAACCCCCTGCCCTCCTGTGAACTCGATAGTACAGTAGTCATTCGTGTAATTCATAAAGTTATCGACAGGATCCATCCCGGGGTCGTCAGGACAGGTGTCCAAAGTGGAATCGCACTCAAAGATATTATTGTCATCATGTTGGGCAGGAGTGTCCTCTACTTCATCATTATCCGCGCAACCGCCTTGAAAGGTGTGGTAGAGTCCCAAGCAGTGACCCCCTTCGTGTACTGCCACATCGCCTTCATCGTAATTCTCAATATATCCACCAGGGAAACTACCGTAGTGCATCACGAAACCGTGCATATAACTGTTCTCATCGTACCACCAGGGGAACTGAGCCCAGCCCAAGAGGTTGTCCTGCAGATTAGCAGAGTAAACATTCATATTGTGGGCAGGATCGATGGCCAAGGAACTTTTCATATCTTCTTCGTATTCTCCACTCAGATAATACCAGTTATCACTAACCGTGTAATCCACCGAGCCGAGAATAAACTCAATCCCTCTATCACTGTACGATGCGGACATATGCTCCACCTGTGATTCGATCTGATCCGTAGTGATATCACCCTCACCGTTGGAATCCATGATAATATGAAATACAATGGGAATCACGATGGGACCATCAATGACAAAACGTTTTCCTGCCAGCCTGCGCTGCAGATCGATGCGGGCTTCCCATCGTTCCTCTGAAGTAAGACTAGGTGTAGCACACCAGGAATTATCATCCTGAGCCGGGGCACCCACAGGCATCAGGTATATCAGAACTGCAAGAAGAGGTAAGGCAAATCTTTTCATGATGTTATCCTATTGCATTTTTATTTGAATGATGTATTGCAGTAATCGATTCCTCATGTTATCAGATACTAGTACCTTATTTAAGTAAGATCATCCGTTTTGACAAGGATTCTCCACCGCTTGTCAATTTATAGATGTAGATTCCGCTGGAGACTTTGGAAGCGTCCCACTCAACTTGATGCACACCACTCACTAATCTGCCACTCATCAATTCCACTACCTTTCGACCCAATATATCGTAAATGATTAATTGCACATCCCCAGCCTCAGGGATATGAAAGCGAATGGTGGTAGTTGGGTTGAACGGATTGGGATAATTCTGACTCAGTGAGAACTCCACCGGTAGCACAGGATCATTCACTCCAAGGTCTTCGGCATCCACTAGAAAATGGATGATAGAGTCAAGCAAGGCTGCCTTGTTGGTCTCTCCATCCACAAGACCACCTAATTCGAAGGTAGCCGCGATGGTCCGGTATCCTCCGCCATCGTTGGCCACACCAGTGAAGAATGGCACTCCGGTATTGCTAAAAATGGGGAAGGCACTTTCCAGCGGAACCAGCTGATCAATACCCGAAGCTTCGCCGCCATAGTCAAATACCATCCCTTCCGTAAATGTGCCATCTTCACCTGCAATACCTTCCAAGTCATATCCGCCCTGTACGGAAACATCGATGCTGAACTTCTCTGTAACCGTTTCAGCATTTACATTGGAGAACTCATCCCCTGCTTCCATGTAGATAGACCCGCCGTCGTTAAGATAGTACCTCAGTTTGAAGAGATCACCCTGGGTTCCCCACTGTCCGTCCCAGATTTCGTAAGTAACAGGTGAGAAGCCGCACAACACGAAGATAGCCTTGTATCCTGTAGTGTAAAGGTTTCCGCCAAATTCAGTCAGGATGCTCACCTCTGCAGCAGGCCGGCCCAACTCATAAAAGGAACGGCTTATTGCTGTTGCAGAAGATGGACTGACGTTTTCCGGGTTCCAGATGAGGAAATCAGGTACATCCCCTATCCAGAAACGGTAAAGTTCAGAGATGACGCTCTCGTTCTGATCCGATTCATTGTCCATCGCACGTATTTGGTAATCATAAGAAAAGCCAAACTCCGGTTCATCCTGCCATATTATTTCTGCTCCTGCTTCAGTGGTGGCCACATCAGCATAAAATTCGCCGTTGCGAAAGATACGGACAGCAGTTAAATCATCCAGAGGTGTGCCATCAATCTGAGTAGTAGGATTCGTCCAGCTCAGGGTAATGACACCGCCTTCCTCACTACCAGCAAAATTCTCCGGCGGTGAAGGAATGGGTGATCCTCCACAGATAGCTTCCGCTGCTCTTGTGATGCTGACGCTATCGGATTCAGTCAGCTGAACATAGACTGTGTAAAAATAATTTTCGCCGTCTTCTAGTCCAGTATCCACAAAATTCTCCGTCCCGGCAGCTATTTCTCCCACTGCCACGCTATCCCTTACGATAAGTACAGTAAAATCAGAAATGTCGCCTCCTCCTGCCAATTGTATGGGATCATCCCAAGTAAGTTCAATACTGGAAGGAGAGGTATAGTCGCTGTATGCCGTCAGGTGTTCTACGGGATTGGGGTCAAGATCATCTGCCAGTTGACAATCGTCATAGCGCACTACGAAAAGTCCATTAGACATATCGCTGATGTAGGCTGTGCAGTTTTGCGTGTAAGGATATGCGCCCCACGCTCCCACAAACAGCCCTTCCTCTTCTGTAGTGTCAAAGTAGCCCACTTCCACCATATTGGTCGGATCGGAAAAATCGATGACTCGCAAACCATCGGCATAGTAGGAGGCATATATCAGTTTATCCACCACAAACACATTGTGTACGGTGTGACTGGTGTTGACGGTATACGAATCAAGCATGTTGACGTTATCAAGATCACTCACATCCCATATTTTAATGTTTCCTCCATAAGTTTCATCGGCGGTAATGAGATAGTCGTTATCCTCAGAAAGCCAGCAGGCATGAGCAGCACCATTGTACTGCCACGATGTGATTGTCAGAGGATTCGTTTTGTCGCTCACATCGATCGCGTAGACCGTACTTGAATAGATACCACATGCCCAGGCCGTGTCACCCTTAACATGAAGGTCGTGAATATACTCTCCGTTCCACCCTCCAACCGTTACTGGATTTTCAGGATCCGTCAAGCTGATGATATGCATATCATAACCTGACGCACCTACTACGTAGAGATACCCATCAGTGATATGGATGTTGTGTGAGTTAGAAAAACCTGTTGAGTAGCTGCCAACATATTGAGGATTTTCCGGGTCATCCAGATTGATGATCTGGACACCACCGCCGCCTTCCGTTCCAACGTAGGCATAGTGTTCGTGCGTCTTGATGTCTCGCC
The DNA here is from genome assembly GCA_964534955.1 of uncultured bacterium. Taxonomy (GTDB): domain Bacteria; phylum Fidelibacterota; class Marinisomatia; order Marinisomatales; family UBA2128; genus UBA2128. The sequence goes on along the minus strand of CAZHRR010000152.1, from coordinate 386 downwards.
AAGTAGAGGCCGGACCGTCAATCTCACCGGTAACATATGGGTTTTCAGGATCGGATGACGTATTAATTATAAATGTGCTCGCCCAACTGCCCACGAGGGCGTACTCAACCCCAGCAGAAGAAGTATAACCCCACACATCTGAGGCATACCCACCCGGATTCGCTGCACTGATGAATGTTACATTTTCACTAGTTTGGCCATTCCCCCAACCGACCAGGATAAGAAGCACAGCTGGAATAATTTTATCTACTTTCATTGGTTCCCCGTTTTTTTGACCCTGTTAAACCCTGTTAATAAGAACAGTAATATAGCCCTCGAACAAAGTTATAGCAAATAAGTAGACAAAACCTTGATAAATCTCACAAATATCTACTGGAAGTTCCTAT
>CAZHRR010000151.1:0-5371 GCA_964534955.1 uncultured bacterium | reverse complement strand
GAGGCGTCGGTCGGATTCGAACCGACGAATCGCGGTTTTGCAGACCGCTCCCTTAATCCACTTGGGTACGACGCCAAATACCTTCAAATTTAGCTGTAATTATGAACCTATTCAAACCTGAATCTGATTATTAATGTTGTCCTGCTCATTGAATGAATCTAATTTCAAAAGTTTCGGGGAAAATCATGAGAACATTCACATTCATCCTACTGCTAAGTACATTCATTTCAGCACAGAGCAACTCTACCGATTCACGTGGTTTTCTTGTAAAGATCGGTGATAATGCTCCCGATTTTGAGATGACTTTCATTGATGGAAATTCAGCAAGATTGTCAGATTACCTGGGGACTCCCGTAATGCTTCAGTTTACTGCGTCGTGGTGTTCTGTATGTCGTCGGGAGATGCCTCATATTGAAGAAGAGATATGGAATCGCTTCAGGGACAGGGGTCTAATTGTGATTGGAGTAGACAGGGATGAACCTTTGGAAAAGGTTAAGCAATTCGTAGTAGAGATGAAGACTACCTACCCTATGACGTTGGATCCCGGAGCGGACATATTTGGTCTGTATGCAGAAAAAGAAAGCGGTGTGACGAGGAATGTCCTGATTGATAGAAATGGAAAAATCGTGTTCCTGACAAGATTATTTGAAAAAGACGAATTCAATTCCCTTATCCAAAATATCGTGGAACTAACTACTTTTTCAGACAATTAACTGAATAAAGCTCTACAGATTTTAGGCGGTTAGACTGAATTTATTTTACAGACAACCGACCTTGCATTCTTTATGTAATGACTGTAAACTTTTGTCCATGAAAAAATCCAAAATAACACTACTTCTCCTTTTGTCACTTCTGGTAAGTACGGCTGTCAGTTGCGGCAGCGAGAGTTCGGGTGCGTCCAACAAAACTGTCGAGGAAGACGCTTCAGAACCCCTTCCAGATCGTTCAAATCCTACAGGGACCACTACCATAATAGTAACCGGGAACGTTCATGGACAACTCGATCCCTGCGGGTGAAAACGTAATCCTACCGGCGGTCTGCCGAGAAAAGCTAACCATATTTCTTCTCTCCGTGAGAGCGGGATTGATCCAATCATCTTGGATGCTGGTGACCTCTTTTTTGATAAGACGACAGTATCCGGCATTTCCGGTGAAAAGGCTATGCTGCGTGCCAAAACAATGGTGGACGGATTTAACATGATAGGCTGTGATGCTGTCAATATTGGTTCCAAGGATTTTGCCAAAGGACTCGAATTCCTAAAGAAACTTGAGACTATAGCGTCCTTCCCTTTCATATCTGCCAATATTGTTGATGAATCCACAGGAGAACTTCCCTTTAAAGAGTATGAAATTGTTGAGAAAGAGGGCTTTCGCTACGGTATTGTGGGCTTAACAGGAAATCTTTCCAATATTACCAGGGGCTCGTTAATAGCTCTGGACTTTATCCAACGAGGAAAAGAAGTATTAAACGAACTCGAAAAGCAGACTGATCTTCAAGTTGTGCTCTTTAATGGAACTTTGGATCAAGCTAATATGGTTAAAGACTCATTGACTACGGCAGAATTCTTGTTTCTCAGCGGTGACACTCGCAATCCATCCCGTTCCGGAGGAAAAGCTGAAACTGGGACTGTGATGAAGAAACTTGGCAAACAGGGAAAATCTCTTGGGATTGTCACAGTTGACGTTAAAGATATTCATAAACCGCTTCGGGACCTGACCAACCTTACAAACAGGCAAAAGTTTCTTTCCAGACAACTGAAACGATATAACAAAAAAGCCCCTAGTAAACCCCTTGAAGAGATTTACTCCGGTGATGATAGGATGCTTGATCGTATTAAAACTATGAAGACAGAATTGGAAAATATTGATGTGGAGCTTGCCGATAAGGGGAATACAGTACACTTTGATTTTGTACCAATGAATAAAAACGTAGGAAATGATCTGGTGATGCTTGCTCTTGTTAATGAGACCCTCGCCCTCTGCGATACCCTTGGTTCGAACAAATCTTCATCAAAGCAAGTAATAAAATCGAACAAAATCTCCCGAAGTTCAGGCGCGCAAAAAAGAACTGACAGGTGAAACAAACTCCACTTACTCAAACCGTTTTCATAACAGCCATATCAATTATATTTGCCTTTGGTAATAATACCTTCCGTTCAGATAGCATCTCATTATTTTATCACAAACCTGCCTCGCATGATATTTCCAAGGCCGATTCTCTCCTCGCAGAAACAACTATATTAATATCTGCCGAGGCTATTGACCTTGCTTTGGCAAAGAATTATTATGATCGTGGAATTATTTTTATTGATGCTAGAGATGAAGAAGAATACACAAATGGCCATATTAAAGGAGCAGTTTTAGCACCAGCCATCCTAGGCGAGTTAATCGCAGTTGCTCCACCTGAACAACCTATTGTTGTCTACTGCAACGGAGGACAATGTGAACTGAGTTGGGATATAGCAAATGAATTGACAGAAGAATGGAACTACGAAAGAGTGTTCGTATTTGAAGATGGTTGGGTTGATTGGCGGGATGCCGGTTATCCCGTCGAATAAATGATCAACTTAAACAATAAGTGGCTGGTACTGATATTTCGTCTCTTTTTAGGTGGATTATTGTTTTATACCGGTTACAATAAAATTAGTGAATCTCCAGAGGTTTTCGCTGAGACTATCAGGATCTATGAAATCGGATTTCTTGTTTCTTATACGAATCTCATGGCCATCATACTTCCCTGGTTAGAGCTTTTCGCAGGATTCTGTCTAATCTTCGGCATCTTTCTGGATGGGGCGCTCCTGATCAACTTTGGACTCACGGGAATATTCTTTATTGCGGTCCTGCAGGCTGTTTTACGGGGTATTACTGGCGACTGCGGCTGTGGAATCACAGCTGAAGAACAGTTAGGTTGGTGGAAAGTTTTACAAAATGGTCTATTCTTCATTATGTCATATCATGTCTGGAAAAGTAAAGGACACCTGCTTCGCTCTTATCCCAAATAGATTTGACAGAGCACGGTTGAAATTGTAAATTCGTCACGCTTTTTGGCTTGACTTAGAATTGCGAGAGTAGCTCAGCTGGTAGAGCCCCACGTTGCCAACGTGGCTGTCGCGGGTTCGAATCCCGTCTCTCGCTCAAACACCTTGGGGCTTTAGCTTCCCGACACTTCGTTTGCGGGACAGGCCCGCCTACTCCCAACGAAGGAGGGCGGGCAGGCAGCTGGGGCAGCTTTTTGAAAGTGTAGATAGGAAACTAAAGCTATGGACTTGTTTTCTAATTCTGGTTCTTTATTTCTTTGGTATCAGCTTTTAGCTTTTTGTTCTGGGGCTGTAGCTCAGATGGGAGAGCGCTTGAATGGCATTCAAGAGGTCGTCGGTTCGATCCCGATCAGCTCCACATTTTAAGAGGTCGTCCCGACATTCGTGTCGGGATCAGCTCCACTTTATTTACACAGTATATATTCTCTAGAGTAAAATCAATACTCGATTGTACATTGGTCACACCAAAGATATTTATAATAGACTTGAGCAACATAATGCTTGCTCGTCCAAATCGACTATAGCTGGCCAACCTTTGTGTTTTGTATACACAGAATGAATTCAACACCAGAAGCAAAGCTGTACAAAGTGAACATCAACTCAAAAACTATATGAATAAGACATATTGTTCGCTGTCTTTGACCATTTTATTCGCCTGCGTTTATTTTAGATTTACTCCTTAATTGATATCTTCAGTGATTTTTTCTTGCTGACTATTGTATCAATCACACCTCCAAAACCGATGAGGTAAACCAGCAGTTTCACAAACCACCCTACTACCGGTATCATTCCGATTAATCCGAGAAGTACCAAGCCAACCAACCCTTCGAGGAGGATCGGTCGATCTGCATTATCGAGAGCCATAAACAACCTTTTTCCAACGAGACGACCAACAGCCAAATACCCAAACAGAATCGCCAAGATGATAATCAGGCAGAATAAAGGTATTAATATGATACCTATCACAGATAGAACAAGGGAAATGATGACAGGGACAATCAAAACAACTCCCAATATTCCAAAAAGGATAGCTCGAAGGGGTTTTACCTCTACAGAATCAGATACTACTGTTATCTGTTTCGGCAAAAAGAGAATTAGGACCATTGCCAAGGCGATAAACCCGATAAAAGAGAATAATCTGAAAGCCCAGTAGAATCCTCCCCAATCATCCCAATTCAAAGGAATAAAGGTAGATACTAAATCCTGGACTTCTACGAGGTCTCCATTTATGATCCCTCCCTCCTCGGTATGGATATGCCCTCCGACTGACACAGCATTACCATCGATGTAACCATTTGAGAATATTGTGATAGAACCTCCGACAGCCACAGCCTCTCCATCCACATCACCGTAAACTTCGATATCCCCGCCGATAGCTACAACATCCTCCACTTCCCTCTCTTCCTCGATAACCACATCTCCCCCAACACGAACGATAGTACCTTTATCTGCCGATAAGGAGAATGAACATACTATGATCATCATAACAGCAAGAAATTGAATTCTCTTCATGATAACTCCTTTTTCTAATTCAGGTATAGTGCAATTAGAATCATTTCTCGTTTGACAATTAGATGGAAGAAATTGCAGTCATGCAATTCATGATGACAACCGTCACATAGCTTTGATATCATTTGATTAACCATCAATCAAGGCTCAACCAAATTAATGGGTGATAACCATCTGAAAAGATCTCCCTATGGCCTCTAGAATTGGGTCTTGAGACCAGTTGACTTCGACCTGCAACCAATATGGGATAAACGGAAATAAACTCACTCCGCTTAGACAGAATAGAAATCCATGATTTCCTATTCAGACTAATCAAAACAATCCTACCACGAAGGTCCGCGCAAGAAGAATATTGCGACTATCGCAGACTCCATATTGGATTCTGGATATGAACCGGTCTAAAGTCTATGGAGTACTGTTTTCTCCCTCAGTCCTCCAGTAATTCTCCGCAATATATGCAGTTGTAAGGCTTTTCGTAAGAGCAGGACTATCATTGGGAGGACTTGTATCCCGCCATTTACTGTTTAGCTTTTTCACATTATCCTGAATCACTCTAGCGGCATTCTGGCCTTGTGCAGCAGTAAGGTTGTTAGCCAAGGCTTTTGCTATAGCATCTGATATGATAACTGGGGGTCTTGCCATTGTATTTCCCTCCTGTACAAGAAGTTCAAGTTAACACTATTCGAATGTACTGATTTGATGGGAACAAGAAAAGGAGGGTTTTACTCGTAATGCCTCAGTTACGGGTAGCATATTTTTCATCAACAAATGGTTCTGATATCATCTGAGATAATAGACCCCGAACAGCGACGGAATAAATCCCG
>CAZHRR010000150.1:1616-5426 GCA_964534955.1 uncultured bacterium | reverse complement strand
GCTCTTAAGCCGATGCGCAGACCCCAGACGGCGTACGCCACACCCAAACCGATAATCAGCCAAGCGGCAATGTCCCCCCGTACGGCTTCAATCTCCTCCAAAAGTCCCAAAGCAATGCCAAGAGTTACTCCCAGGATCCCTAGAATTACCGAGCCCAAAACATGACCGAGACCACAAAGAGATGTAATCAGGGCAGTCTTGCCAAGCTTCCAACGCCTGGCACGGCTGAGCATGATAAACGGCAGGTAGTGGTCAGGACCTAAAACGGTGTGAACAAGACCGATTGAGACTGCAGTGGTTAGAAGAATACCTGAATCTGAGAACATTATCCCTCCTTTTGTCTTTCCAGTGGATTGCCGTAAATGTCAACTCCTTCCCGCTCGCTGACTTCGATGAACTCTTTCCAGATATCGTACGTTTTCATCGCTTCTTCTTCATCAATAATGGAAATGCCAAAACCGGCATGGACAATGGTGTACTGACCAATCTCAATCTCAGGTACATACTCAAGACACGCTTCATTTACTGTACCTCCGTAGTCAATCTTACCCATCTTGAGACCACTGTCTTCGAAGATTTCGATAACTTTTCCCGGTATTCCCAGACACATTACTATTCAACCTCCTATCTTCATTAATTTATCAACGCATTGGTGATCGGTAATCATTACTGCTACTCACTATTTATTTATCAATCGTATCCGCCGGCCGGCGGTGTGGATTGACCACTCTACCAGCTGCCTCATCTCTTTCCACTTTAGGAATCTGCCACCCAAGCTGGCGATGTTTCGCCAGATAAAATGGCGTTCGCGAGCGGGGTCGCTTGGTGACGAAGTTGAATCTTGCCACGTGATAGCTTGGATCAAAGCCATAAAAGTTTAGGCGTATCCCCTCCAGTTCCTGCTCCCGGTACTCATTCAAAGGACGTCGCTTCTCATCTCTCGCCCGGTTCCTGGCTTTCTCCTTGAGCTTCTGACCTAAGAGTGGATCTCCTGCGACTTCCTCTGCCAACTGTTCCAATGCCAGTCGAAATCCCCTCTTCTCTCCCGGAAACACCTCATCAACCAGTCCCAATCCTTGAGCCCGCTTCGCACTCACAGGAAGACGGTTCTCTATCAGCTCTTCTGCTGCTTCGCTGCTGCACCTCCTGGGTAGCAAATAAGTCCAGTACTCCGAGCCGTAAAGGTTGCCCATTGACTTGTAGTGCGGATTCAGCACTACCCCATCCCGAGCCATTACCATATCGGCTGCAAGAGCAAGAAAAACACCCCCTGCACCGGCATTGCCCTCCATGGCAACTATGATGAACTTATCTGTGGTTTCAATAATCTCCCGGGCCAAATCGTCTATCATGTTGATATTTTGCCACGATTCATCCGCCGGACTGTCCGCAGCCTCGATGAGATTCAGGTTCATCCCGTTTGACCAGAACTCAGACCCTCCCATGAGCACCACCACCTGCACAGGTCTTTCACGGACCTGATAATAAACTTCCAATAACTTACGGCATTGCAGAGTTCCCATGGCGCCATTGTAGAAGGGGAAGTAGAGATAACCAACACCACCACGCTCTTCATACCGGATGTTACCAAAAGATCCGTTCAATACACCATTAAAAGGATCGCTTACCATCTCAGGCACAGACTTAACCTTATCTCCCAAGACCATGGCTGCTGGTAGTTTAAATTCTCTTTCCCCCTTACGCGACTTCTTTTTCATATGTCCAATCCATACGGCGCCATCTACTGCAGCCCTGCATATCGCTCCATCTCTCCGGGCAATGAGTTCACCAGGTTTCCCCGTTATAGAATCCTCCGGCCAAGCATTATAGAGATAAACCGGTATCTCAAAACTTTCGTCATACAGACCCGGGAAACCGTCAGCAGCGCGGATACGTCTCACTATTTCATCTGTGGTCATGGTTGTCCAATCAATGGACCGGTTACTCTGCTTCATGAATGGACGATGTTTGCCGGATACATCCGACTGAGAATAGTCGAGAGGCTCAGGCTCAAATGAAGGATCATGCATCCGTTCAATCACCTGCCATAAACATCGAACTGCAGCATCTGTTACTTCGTTGCGATAGAGACTGCTCTTGGAGGCCTCTCTCATCGGAAACGACTCCGAGGACCAGATATGTCCTGCATCCATCTCTTCTTCAGCCTGGAGAAGGGTTACACCCCACTCTTTCTCCCCTTCCTGAACAGCCCAGTCCAGAGCCGAGGGACCGCGGTCACCTTTGATGCCCGGATGAACTACAATGCAGAGATGATTGCTCCAGATATCTTCCGGAATTCGGCGCTTTAGAAAAGGAGCCACAATGAGATCCGGTCTGAACAGGTCTACAGCTTCCCGTGTCACAGAATCATTAATATCAAATTCGATGGATACATCGTGTCCTGCGTCCGACAATTCCACGTAAAATCTTTGGGAGAGACTGTTAAAACTGTGGGTGAGCAGGAGAATGCGCATGAGCACAATCAGCAGATTCGTGGTAACTGTTCACCACTAAGCCAGTCCACTATCCGTCGTCCGCCAAAGGTTGTTTTCATCTCTACGAAGTGGTCGGGATCTTCCACCACTTCTCCGATAATCGCACTATCCTTACCCAGAGGATGGGACTTCATCACCGTTAGGAGTTTCTCGGCATCCGCTTCATGGCAGATGGCAACCAGTTTCCCTTCGTTAGCAACGTGGAGTGGATCAAGTCCAAGAATTTCACAGGCAGCTTCTACTTCCTTCCGTACTGGAATAGCAGTCTCATCAAGAACAATGCCCACATCGGACTGAGTAGTAATTTCATTGAGAGTCGAAGCCAGACCGCCTCGTGTGGGATCACGCATGACATGAATCCCCGGAACAGTCTGAATCATGACCTCAACAAGTTCATTCAACGCTGCACTGTCAGACTCAATAACGGTATCAAAGTCAAGATTCTCCCGTTTCGACATAACGGCCACACCGTGATCTCCAATAGTGCCTGAGAGGAGCACCTTATCACCGGTCCGGGCCTGATCAGCCGAAATGTTGACACCATCAGGGACTACTCCCACTCCCGTCGTATTGATGAATAGACCGTCGGCCTTCCCCTTATCCACTACCTTTGTATCGCCAGTTACGATAGGAACATTTGCCTCCTCAGCCGCCTCTGACATGGACTGGACAATCCTGTTCAGATCAGCCAGAGGAAACCCTTCCTCAATGATGAATCCTGTCGAGAGATAGAGCGGTTTTGCACCGGCCATAGCCACGTCGTTTATCGTTCCGTGAATTGCCAGGCTGCCGATGTTGCCGCCCGGGAAGAAAAGCGGAGAGACAACATAGGAGTCTGTAGTCATCACCATTCGTCCGGTTTCCACACCAAAACATGCTTGATCATTGCGCTGGTTCAGCAGAGGATTGTCAAAAGCGGCTGCGAACAGTTCATCTATAAGCTGAACCATGTTTCGCCCACCACTCCCGTAGCTCAACTCTACAATCCCATCCTTAAGATCGAGTGGACGAATGTAACCTCGTTTGGATGTCTGCTTCATTCTCATTAGTGAGTAGTCCCTCTACGTTACACTACGATGGATAAATTATTGGTAGCTGATTATTGGTACTGCTTCTCACTTCATATTTATCCATAGTACTTGTTAATCGCCTGCCCGACTACCCGCCTTACCATGTCATTCGGGCAGGTGCCGTTCAAGCGGGCCTGTCTGTCGTATCCGCCGGCTGGTGGAGTAGACAGGTAGCAAAATGTAGCTTCACTTGTCAATCGTAACGAAGTGTAGATTCACTTGTCAATCGTAACGAAGTGTAGATT
>CAZHRR010000150.1:0-1516 GCA_964534955.1 uncultured bacterium | reverse complement strand
TTGTCAATCGTAACGAAGTGTAGATTCACTTGTCAATCGTAACGAAGTGTAGATTCACTTGTCAATCGTAACGAAGTGTAGATTGAACGAAGTGAAGATAAGCCACTTACCACATCAGGCCGACGCACTGGCTGACTTAAAGCGTCCGTATGAATAGTACGCAGCACAGGCTCCTTCAGCCGACACCATGCAGCTTCCCAGCGGATTGTCAGGTGTGCAGACCGTCCCGAACACCTTGCAGTCAGTTGGCTTCTTCACTCCACGAAGGATTGCACCACATTCGCATGCCTTGTGATCACGAACTGATTCATCAGGGACATGGAATCGAACCTCAGCATCGAATTGTTCATAATCCTGCTTGATTTTCAACCCGCTGTAAGGAACAAGCCCCAGCCCGCGCCATTCGAATGTTTTTCTCAGTTCAAAGACCTCCGCCACTAACGCCTTCGCCTTTTCATTGCCGTGCCTAGTTACTGCCCGGGAATACTCATTCTCTACATCTGCCCGATTTTCGTTGATCTGCCGTACCAGCATCAGGACTGCCTGCATCACATCGAGTGGTTCGAAACCAGCAATGACTACCGGCTTCTGGTACTCCTCAGCAAAGTACTCGTAAGGCTGACTTCCGATGACAGCACTCACGTGAGCTGGTCCGATAAATCCATTGATAGGTACCGTACCGTACTCACGCACTTCGGGACTCTCAAGAATGCTAGCTATGGCAGAGGGCGTCAGGACGTGATTGCAAAACACCGAGAAGTTTTTCACATCCAGTTTCCCTGCCTGTTGAATAGCCATAGCTGTGTGCGGCGTAGTCGTTTCAAATCCGATGGCAAAAAAGACTACCTCCTTTTCCGGGTTTTCTCTGGCCAGGCGGAGAGCATCCATAATAGAGTAGACCATCCTTACATCGGCACCCTGCGACTTTACTTTCATCAGACTTGTTCTTTTGGAGCCGGGGACGCGAAGCATATCACCGTAAGAGCAGAGAATCACATCGTTGTGTTTAGCTAAATGAATAGCACCGTCAAGCCTGCCTATAGGAAGGACGCAGACAGGGCAGCCGGGACCGTGAATCAGGCGGATAGAGTCCGGAAGCAGGTGCTGAATCCCGTGTCGGAAGATAGCGTGGGTGTGGCTGCCGCAAAATTCCATGATGGCGTAGGACTTGTCCTGTCTAACTTCAGAGAGGATGGCAGACGTAAGTCCTGGAACTGCCCTGGGATCGCGGAATTGGTCAACATACTTCATCTTCGGCTAACGGCCAGTCTTAATCATGGCTGGTCGGTACAGGTGATCAAGCGGCCTCCCGCAGTTTGTTTATCTCCATCTGCAGCCACTCGTACCACTTATCGAGACCCTCCCCAGTCTTTGCTGAAAGCTCCAAAAAAATCAGGCCAGGATTCGCCTGGCGGGCATACTCTTTAAACCGCTCCATATCAAAATCAACATAGGGGAGCAAGTCAATCTTGTTTATCACGCATACATCAGAACTGTTGAACATAAACGGATATTT
>CAZHRR010000149.1:0-5433 GCA_964534955.1 uncultured bacterium | reverse complement strand
TTCCGGTATCCCTAAGAATGGCAGTTGTCATACCTTGAGACATAGCTTTGCCACTGCTACTGCCACCTTCGATATTCGCTATTCTATATTCGTTATTTGATTTTTTGCTGCCTATCGAAGCGAAGCGGAGATCCCGTACCGAACGACGTGAGGTCGGGACTGCCACTGCTACTGCCACCTTCGATATTCGCTATTCTATATTCGTTATTTGATTTTTTGCTGCCTATCGAAGCGAAGCGGAGATCCCGTACCGAACGACGTGAGGTCGGGACTGCCACTGCTACTGCCAACTAATAACTATCTTATGGTAAGAATATGAAGGTTAACCATTTGACCCTATCCTCTCTTCCTGCTCCTGAGTAAATTCATCACTATGAAGTTGACTCAGAAGATAAAATCAATCCCCCGCAAACCCGGCGTCTACCTATTCCGTGATGAGTCCGGCAGGGTTCTCTACGTAGGGAAGGCGAAAGTACTCCGGGCAAGGGTGCGGAGCTACTTCCGAAAGAGTTCGCTCACTTCGCTGCGGATCGAGAACATGGTGAAGAAAATTACCGATATCGATTGGCTGGTGACGCGCTCCGAGACAGAAGCGCTACTGACGGAAGCGGCTATGATCAAGGAGCACGAACCACAATACAACATCCTCATGAGGGACGACAAATCGTATCCTTACGTCCGAATCACCAACGAGCCGTTTCCCCAGGTTTTGCTGACTCGCAAGATTGTCCATGACGGCTCTCGCTATTTCGGTCCTTTTACGGAAGTCCACAATCTGCGGGAATCCCTGAGAGTGATCTATAAGATATTTCCAGTCAGGAGCTGCAGTTTTATCATCGACGATGATAGCATCGCAAGGAAGAAAATATCGGTCTGCCTCGATTACCACATAAAGAAGTGTCTCGGTCCGTGCGAGGGGTTACAGTCACAGGAAGATTACAACGCCATGATTGATGGGGTGGTCCGTTTCCTCCATGGTCGGATGGATAACATTATGAAACAGCTCCGGGAGGAAATGACTGCAGCCTCTCGGGAGCAGCAATACGAGGAGGCAGCCCTGCGTAGAGACCAGATTGGAGCGGTGGAGGCGTTCACCAGACGTCAGCGGAAGATTTCTGCTTCCTTTGCTGATCAGGATATAATAGCTGTTGCCGTGCTGCAGAAGGACGCCTGTGCCGCCGTCATCCGGCTGAGAAATGGCAAGATCATCGGACGGGAGCGGATGTTTCTTACTGGAGCCCATGAACAAAACTTGAACGAAATCCTCGCTGGATTTATGAAACAATTCTATCTCGAGTCCGACTTTCTGCCACAGGAGATTCTCTTACAGGAACGGCCGGAAGGTGACGAATCTCTGGCTGTCTGGCTGTCGGATAAGCGGGGGAAGAAGGTGACTCTCACGGTACCACAGCGCGGGGAGAAGGCGAAGCTGGTCCGGCTCTCTCTGCAGAATGCCGAACTACTCCTGGCGGAAAACCTTCGCAAGCGGAAGCGCCGCAGGGAACTGGTGCCGGATATGGTACAGCAGCTTCAGTCTGACTTGAACCTGGAAGTGCCGCCCCGGCGCATCGAAGCTTTCGATATTTCTAATATCCAGGGGAGCAATCCAGTAGGGTCCATGGTCTGTTTTGTGGACGGTGTGGCAAAGAAGAGCGAATACCGCAAATTCAAGATAAAGACGGTGAAAGGGATTGACGATTTTGCCATGATTCGGGAGGTTGTCTCTCGGCGCTACCGCCGGCTGAAGAGCGAGCAGGCAACTTTCCCTGACCTTATCCTGATTGATGGCGGAAAAGGTCAGCTCAGCATGGCAGTCTCAGCTCTGCAGGAATTAGGGCTGAGTTATATTTCTATCATCGGATTGGCCAAGCGGCTGGAGGAAGTGTACATTCCCGGCAGCTCCGAACCGCAAAATATCCCCAAATCATCCCCGGGACTCTTTCTCCTCCGCCGCATTCGGGATGAAGCTCACCGGTTTGCTGTCACATTTCACCGTCAGCGACGGAAGAAGTCAGTCACCGGTTCCATTTTCGATGGAATCCGCGGTATCGGTCCCGCCAGACGGAAAAAGCTGCTGACGAAATTCGATAATGTGCAAGCCATAGCTGAATCTGCAATTGAGGAAGTAACTGAGAAAGTGGAAGTGGGAGAGAAGCTGGCAGAGAAGATTATCACCGTTGCCCGGGAGTTTGTGAAAGGAGATGAATAAGACACGTTACATTATTTTATTTCTTGTAAGGATTCAGTTTCAGGTAGGATGGAAGAATGTAATAATAAGTAGAAATGAGATTTTTATGAATAACTACACCGAGCCCGTTCATGATAGGTGGAGATAAAACAACGATATATTAGCGAGTCCATAAATGAACACGCCTGCCTGTTCGTAGTGAAACGTAGACTGGCTAAAATCAAAGAAAGAATCCCGCAATTGCGGGACCCTTTAGGATGGTTTTATCAGTAAGCGTGCCTGCCCGACTGTGTTGTTCAGGCAGGCGGCTTTAGTCGCTCGCTGAGAAATGAATAAGAAAATTTACAGAAGATCAAGAGATGAGATATTTTGAAAATAATGACTACCACGGTATTTATGCCGTCGCTGATCTCTGTGTCCTTTCTACCCTAAATCATGTATTTGACTATCCCATTCACACCTGATTTGTACTATATTCTCAATCACTACAAAGCAGCACCATATCAAAGATGACTCCAGAAAACACAAAACTGCCCGTTGAAGAGCGCTTAGCTCTATTACTAAAAGATAAGACCGAAATGTATTCCTGCGCAGCGGCAATCTCAGATGCGCTTTTCCCGACGCCAAAACCGGGTTACGACCCTGTAATAGGTAAAAGTGGGGAATCTCTCATCTCTTCAGCTTCTTGCGTAATTCCATCGAAAAACAGCGCCCGCAGGCTGGCATATACTGCTATGGCGGAAGCAGCTATGAAACTGTCAGTTCGAGGGGTCATTCCAGAAGCAGGCAGTTTCATCGTTACTGGCGGGAAAAATCCAGTATCCCGGGAAGCTGCCAAGGGGGCGCACTATTTTGGCAATCAGCTTTCGTTCAGCTGCAGCAGGCTGGATTTTTCATCGGAAACGACTGAATCCGTAGTCTTTGTCGCAATAGCCGAGGGCTATCCAAATGATAAGCAGCCGGTAAGTTTAGACTTAGTACAAAAGGATCAAGCACTCTTCATATTTGGAGCGGAAACTGACCGCTCGGATCTTATTTCGCCGAAGGAACTTGAGATGCTCTCAACTGCGACAGCGGAACTTTCCGTGAAACCGTATATTCTTGATCTCCGCTATTTAGCAGAAGGGGGTATCGCCTATGTATCAGCTCAACTTGGGGATTCGCTGGATGTGGGATTGGTTATCTCAGAAAGTAAGATACCAGCTCAGCACCGGCACAGTAATCCGGATGAAATCCTATTTTCTGGCACTCCCGGCCGATGCCTGGCGGTGGTATCGAAAAGTCACAAGAACGAGATAAAGAAACTTCTCCGATCCTATTCAATTTCCTTCCGGGAGATAGGAACAACAAATGGATCTGGAGTTTTAGAAATTCGCCGAGGAAGATCAGTTGTTTGCTCCGTTTCTGTTGATGATATAGTCTTTCCTCACTCAGCAACCAGAACTCATCTGATGCCAGCAAAAGGTCTTCCTGCACCAACAATTCTTGATGTTTCCTCACTCAAACAGCCCCAATATTTCAAGAGTTGCCTCAAGACTCTGCTGTCATCCCAGGATGTGATAAAGGAGTATCAGCTGCTTCAAGATCACTCAGAGAATGTTGAGATTCCAACAATGAGTGCACAATCAGGTGGACGCTTCTGGAAACTTGATCCGAGGCAGGGAGCTGTTCTGGCTGTTGCTTCAGCGGCTCGTCAGCTTGCTGTCACAGGAGTGACTCCTTCATCTACAGTCATTGGAATTCCTTCTACCCGTGATGACACCGAATCAGTCCAAATCCTCCGTGAGACGCTGGCAGGCTTCCAGGTAGCGATAGCAGATCTTGGACTCGAAATCGTCAGCCGTCAGTTTATCCCATTAGGGTATGATCCTCTTGTGGCTGTAGTGGGAGATCCTCCGGATGAGAGTCACTCTCTCTCGCAAGAGTTGAAACGGCCAGGGGATTTCATTCTGATGCTGGGAAGTCACCGCGGAGAGCTGGGAGGCAGCACTTATTTAAAGGAAATCCATGGTAGGGAAGAGGGTCCTCCTCCGGTATCTGATCTGGTTATTGAAAAGCGAATTCACGAGATTCTGATCACGGGCGCCAGAGTGGGACTTATTTCTTCTGCGGCTGCCGTTTCTCGAGGTGGGCTGGCAGTAATTCTCTCACATATGATCCTTCTATCGGCAGAAGGGATTGGTGCCCGGATTCACATGAGCAGTAAAATCCGGGATGATGAACTTCTGTTCGGGGAAACACAGGGATTGTGTGTCATTACGGTTGAGGAGGATGCCATCATGGAGCTGGAGAGGCTCTGTATGCAAATTGGCGTAACCTGTACCGCCATCGGCAGAGTAACCGACAAATCACTCTTCACGTTTAACGATTTATTCTCTGTGAAAGTGTCGGATTTACGAGAAGCAATTAAGTAGTACTACCGCTACAATCATCTACCGAAAGAGACCTAAAAGTATTGACTATTCTAGGCACTTTATTAGGCTTACTAAAAACCATACTCAACATGTTTTGTTTTCCTAACCATTCTTAAAATTGATTCATCACTGTTTAATTCATGAACCTTGTTTAATTCAACCCATGTTAAGTCAATTGATTCTTTGCTAATCGAGAAGGGTTCATCAAAATCAGCTTCAAATAAGAAACGTATGTCGAAGTGAAGATGTTCGAAATGTTTATGATTTTTTGGAATTGTGTGGACATCAACATCAAATATATCAGTTGAAACATAATTGACAGAATTAAGCCCTGATTCTTCTTTTGCTTCTCGTAAGGCAACCAAAAGAATGTCTGACTCCCCATCAGCGTGACCACCCAACTGAATCCATTTGGCAAGTTTTCGATGGTGTGTTAACAGCACTTTATTTTGACTTTTATCAATTATCCAAGCTGATCCGGTGATATGACCAATTTCCAAAGAATTCTCAAAACAATCAGGGTTGGTTTTTACAAATTGAACCAATGATTTATACATCCGGCTTTCATTTAGATCAAATGGTGAGTATTTATTGAGTTTGGCTAATAAATCATTTCTATGCATTATCAATAACTCATATTTCGCAGATGTTTCGACGTAGAATAAATCTCTCAATGCCATATGGCACAAATATAGGCGGGAAAGAAACCCGCCTAAAGGCGGCTTTAGTCGTCTTTTTTTGTTTAAGCGTAGACATTTTGCACAGCACCCTGTGGGATGTCTTCGCAATAATGCATATTAAATCAATCACTTAGGGTATGCGAAACATGAG
>CAZHRR010000148.1:0-5641 GCA_964534955.1 uncultured bacterium | reverse complement strand
CCAACAGCCCAAAACCGTTTAAAACTATTGCCAGAAATAACCAGCGGAGAGGGGCTTCTCTTAGTTTTCCCATCAGGTTAATCATCTAATAACCAACTTTTGGGATTCTACTTCTTTGAAATAGCTGCGAACTATTTCGCTTGCCAGCGGCGCTGCAATCGATCCACCTGTACCGCCGTGTTCTACTATTACTGAAAGAGCTATTGTTTGATTCCTATTCTTGGCAAAGCCGATGAACCAGGCGTGGTCGTCACCGAGAGGATTTTGGGCAGTCCCGGTTTTACCATAAAACTCTATATCCGCTGACTCGATTCGGCTACTGTAAGCTGTACCACCGGGAGAATTAACAACTTTGAACATCATTTCGTGAATTAAATCCCACGTTGACTTCTTAAGGGAAATCTCATTTATCTGGAACTGGGGACGAGAAGCAATCCAAGGTGTTAAGTTTTTACCTTTTGACGCCAGAATTGCTGCAAACCGGGCCATCTGAAGTGGTGTTACCAGCAAATCACCTTGTCCAATAGCGATATTTAAAAGGTTACCTTTTGTCCACCCTCTTTTGCCATATTTTCTATCCATAAACTCACTGTTTGGAGCAAGTCCACTCGATTCCTCAGGAAGGTCTATACCCGTCTTTGTTCCGAATCCAAATTTGGATGCATAATGGAACCATTTATCTATGTTCATCCTCTGGATTAGCTGGTAGAAATAGATATTACACGATTCCTTCACTGCCCTGGAAAGATTTACTACACCATGCCCATCTTCACTCCAGCAGCGGAAAACACGGTCACCATAGTAATAGCTGCCCGTACATTCGATTATCCAATCAAGATCAGTAAGACCTTCTTCAAGTCCAGCAATCGCTGTGACCAGTTTCATTGCAGATCCAGGAGGATAACGTCCTATAGTAGCTCTGTTCAGCAGGGGGTCATCTTTGGAATCCTTAAAATGCAGCCACTCCTCCATTTCCATAAATCCTGCGAAATCACTCAAGTTGAAATCCGGTATACTTACCATCGCCAGCACTTCACCCGTGGCAGCGTTAAGGACAACGGATGATGCATTCCATTCTTCAAGGATTTTTTCTACATCAGCCTGAAGCCTCGAATCAATAGTTAAATGGAGATCGTTACCAGGTATCGCTGAGATCGGTTCGCGATCTGTTATCTCCCCGACCTCACGGCCCAAAGCATCTACCTGCTGATAATAATGTCCCTTCTCTCCCCTCATATGTGATTCGTAGCGACGCTCAAGACCAGAAGCACCAATGAAATCTCCGCCTGTATAGTCACTCTTACTTAAACTGGATAGTTCACCGGGACCAATTTCACGCAGATAGCCAAGCAAATGGGAAGCTTTCACAGAATCCTGCATCGGATAGAATCGAACGGGAAGTGCAGAATAGATGACACCGGGGAGTTCATTCTTGTGTTCCTCAACAAGACTGAGAATTTCTACCGGGACATCCCTGGCAATTCTGGAAGGTAGAAATCTTCCCCTTCCATACTTTTTCATGTTGGTTTTCAATGTAGAAACTGAAGTCCCAAGATACTCCGAAACCTGTTTTAACTCTTCATCCTGATTAATCAGCTCATCCTTGATCACAGAAATAGCATACACAGAGCTGTTAGCTGCCATAACATTCCCTTTACGATCATAAATGTTCCCTCTGGGCGCATAAGTGACGACAGGTCTGATCCGATTATAATCAGCTTTAATTCTATACTCTTCATAGGAGTGAATCATAAGAGTATACAGTTTGACAAAGAGTACTAGAAAGAGAGTTATGACAACTGCGAAGGCTGTATTACGCCTGTTTACCGGAACAAATATCTCACTTCTAAGCATAGACTACTCGAGGGGGCGGATCTCTCCAATTGGCTTAATAATCTGCATCAAGCCAAAGAGAGCAAGGGTGTATGCAACCGAAAACAGCCACATAAGAAAAAACTGCTCGGAGGAAGATTCAAATAAAGTCTGAAACCGGAAATAGACATAGAAAATAAAATGAAACAGGATGAGTCCAATCCATACAGCATGGAAATACAGAGGATTCATCCGGGCATAGCGACCTTGCAGTTTACCTATCAGGAAACCGGTGATTGACTTGGTCAACGGCGCTAATCCAAACATAGATCCAACTCCGGCAAGATCTTCAAACAGACCGAGTGAAAAACCTGCTATTACACCTGCGAAACTTCCATATTGTATGGACACATACACTATGAAAACTAAGAGGAAATCCGGACGAACTGAGTTAATGGTCATGAACTCAGTCAGATAGAACTGCAAAACAAACGCTAACCCACCGAAAAGTATTATAGTGTGTCTATTCATCACTGAGACTCCTGACTATAAAGACATATTGAATGGACGAGAAATCAGTGAAGGCTGCAGCTTCAATTATCTTATGGAGTTTTTCCGGTCGGTCAATAACACCCGTCACACGGCCAACTGGTAAATTCTCAGGATATATGTCGCTGTACCCGGATGTGATAATCTTCTCCCCTACCTGGACGGGAACAGCCTTTGGAATCTCCCATACCTCAAAGGTCTCCCCATCTCGCCAGCGAAGAATTCCAGTAGTTCCAGATGCTTCCAATTTCACACTGACTCGTGCATTATAGTCAATCAGGATCTGTACAACAGATGATCGTTCCCCCACTGTAACTGTCTTTCCAACAATACCATCAATTCCTATTACAGCGCTGTTTTCTTTGATTCCCTCACGAGTTCCAACATCTATTGAGATAGAATTCATGACAGGGGATATTCCTTTACTCGCTACACGTCCGGGAATAAGCTCAAGACGTCTTTCGCGTTTAAATTCCAGCATTTCACGAAGTCGTTCATTTTCGAACTTAAAATCAAGTAGAGACTGATTCAGAAGCTTAAGTTGAACAGTACGTGCCCTCAGAATCTCGTTTTCAGTCTTCAGTGCATTAATATCACGGACCCATTTTACCGGCGAATAAAGTACATTCAAGACATCATTTGCCTTGCCCCGAATGATTCGAATATCTTCAGATTCATCAGAAGATAATAATATGAGGGAGATAATTACTGCTAGTATAAGAGAGACGTAATCTTTACGCTCAACAAGAAAGCCCAGTAAACGTCGCATCAAGTAAAACTAGATAAGGACGTCTGCATACTTCTTCACGTCCGAAAGCACCATTCCGGTCCCTTTGACAACATCGAACATGGGTGACTCAGATACGTTTGCAGGGAGATTGGTTCGTTCTCGAATGTTCTGATCGATTCCTTTCAGACTCGCTCCCCCGCCTGTAAGGATAATACCACGATCCAAGATATCAACCGCTAACTCCGGAGGTGTAATTTCTAATGTCCGTTTTACAGCATCCACGATCTGAGTAACACAATCTTTCAAGGCCTGTCTGATTTCATCGGAAGATATTTCTACTGTTTTGGGGATACCGGAAACAAGATCTCGACCTTTGACGGCAATGGCGGCCTGTTTCATCCGCATGGCTGCTCCTACTGAGCATTTGATTCTCTCTGCTGTAGGAGAACCAACTTCCAACTTATGCTCGACCCGGAACCACTGAACTATGGCATCATCCATCTTTTCGCCTGCAACGGGGATGGTTTCTTTGGTTACAACCCCATTCAATGCTATGACAGCTGTCTCGGTTGTTCCACCACCGATATCCACGATCATATTACCTACAGGCTTACTGATATCCAAACCGATGCCAATAGCAGCTGCGACTGGCTCTTCCACCAGAAAAATCTCCCGAGCGTTGGCCCTTTCTCCGGAATCTTTCACAGCGCTGCGTTCCACTTCTGTGACACCACTGGGGACACAGATTACCATTCTCGGACGGGCAATACGGTTAAAGTTGATCTTACGAACAAAGCCCTGAAGCATCCCATCCGTCATTGTGAAATCGGCGATGACGCCGTCTTTCAGTGGGCGGAGAGTCTCCAGTTCACGATGAGTCTTACCCACCATGTCTTTGGCTTCATTCCCAACTGCCATTATTTCACCGTTGTTGATATTTCGGGCAACCACTGACGGTTCGTTGACCACTATACCTTTCCCTATCAGCCAGATTAGGGTGTTGGCCGTTCCGAGATCAATTGCCAGATCACCCGAAACCCAGCTGCCGATGCCGTTTTTAATGAATTTCATAAGATATCAGAAGTGGAATTTGTCGTCAAAGTTAATCACCTGTACTCGAGTTGTCAATTCTTTCCGAATAACTTAGAAAAAGACCTTATTGTTCCAATGGACAGTGGCATTTCATGTTTCTTTATCGCTACTTTCTGATCGTAAACTGAGTGGAGGAAAGACATGAGTGAGATAATCGTTTATCATAACCCCAGATGAAAAAAGAGCCGGGAAGCCGTGCAGCTTCTCAGGGAAAAAGGGGTTGAGCCAACACTGATAAAGTATCTCGATGAGCCACTATCGGAAGAAGAACTACGAAAACTGGCCGGGATGATGAAACTGCGGCCAAAAGAATTCATTCGCAAAAGGGAAGCGGAGTTTAAAGAACTGGAGTTGAAAGAAAAGCTGGATGACGATGACGAATTGTTCAGTAAGATGGCTGCGCATCCAAAACTGATGGAACGACCTATCGCTACAAATGGCAATATCGCCGTTCTTGGGCGACCGACTGAAAGGGTACTCCAACTTCTGTAGTATGGAATATTTATTCATAGCAACAGTGGCACTTATCGTTTCAGGGCTGACTCTTTTTTCGGGGTTTGGGCTCGGTACACTTCTGATGCCAGCTATGGCCATCTTCTTCCCCATCGAAGTCGCCATCGCTGCCACAGCGGTTGTTCATCTGGCAAACAATATATTCAAAGTTGCACTCTTCGGTCGGCATCGGAAGAACCGAGTTTTGCTGCGATTCGGATTACCTGCCATGACTTTAGCCTTTGGCGGGGCTTGGATCCTTACTCAGCTCTCAGATCTTGAGCCTCTCTTTTCATATGAGTGGTTGGGAATAGAAATGACCGTAGAAGTAGTAAAGCTGGTAGTCTCTGTGATGATTTTCGCATTTGCCATGCTGGATCTGCTGCCGCGGTTCAGGGAGCTGCAATTCGCTGCAAAGTACCTCCCCTTTGGCGGAGCCATCAGCGGATTCCTGGGGGGACTGTCAGGACACCAGGGCGCTTTGCGAAGCGCCTTCCTGGCCAACGCGGGACTAACGAAGGAGCAGTTCATTGGTACAGGTGTAACAATCGCCTGCTTAGTGGATGTAGCTCGTCTTACAATCTACGGACTACATTCTGCCAGTATAGGTATTCAAAACGGTCCGTTGATCCTGACTGGGTGTATAGCCGCATTCACTGGTGCGTTCATCGGCAAACGGCTTGTTGAAAAAGTCACCATGGAGCAGATTCAGAAGCTGGTAGCTGTAATGCTGATTATCCTCTCCATCGGACTTGGAAGCGGAGTGATATGAGAATTAGAGTGGTACTTCAACCTGAATTAATTGAAACCGTCTTGCAACCTGATCTAATTGAAACCGTCTTGCAACCTGATTTAATTGAAACCGTCCTGCAACCTGGCAAGAACAAGACTACCTTTAATAAAACCGTCCTGCAACCTTTTATGTTAAGATTCAATAGATTTTTGTGACACCTCCGTTTTTATCCT
>CAZHRR010000147.1:0-5795 GCA_964534955.1 uncultured bacterium | reverse complement strand
TGAAATTTAATTTCACAACCCTTTCTATTATAAACATAATTTGGTTGGAAATCCAGCAGTAATCTCCAGATTTCTTATATCTTTACAGACATGATTTTCGCAAGGCGTCTCAGCTTGTTTGGATGGAATTCCTACCTTTTCATCCGTTGTTAAAAGATCCGGATCTGGTGGGAAGAAGCTGGTGATAATAATAGCTTAGGAGCCAAGTTGAAAGAGACAATTCCTCAGGTTCTCTTGTTTAGAAAAGAGATTTTGTAAAAATGAAAATGATGAAAAACCATGAACTATCCAAGAGACTGTGTTCGTTCCTGACTGGACATGTTAACTCATTTAATCGAAATTTTTGTAATTGACCTATATGTCAATTTCTAAACAAAATGGCTGCAGTTAAGAGTGAAATGAGTTATATGAGAGAATAAGCTACAATGTTGTTTCTACCTTTAAAGAATCCTGCTCTGTCGATTCGGAAGGTTTCGGCTTTTCTCCCCAATAAGTGGGACTCATCTGGAGAAGAGATAAGATGTTGCCATTTAACTGATACACATTAGCATCACTACTAATACGAATGTTGTTTCGACTCCAGTCAGACTTGGAACGCCCAAGAACAAATCTATCCAAAGTATCCCCGGCAAAATCAAATAGTGTTAGTAAAACTCCAGTAGAATCATCTACAGAGTAGATTCCCCACTTATCCCTCTTGTTTGACAACACAGACCCAAGACTCAAAGAAACCAACTTATCAAGAAGTGATTTTACCCTCATCTGCCTCACCTCAAGGGAATCATGTTCCTGAAGTGTCCAAACCGTATCTGACAGAGCCAGTGTAAGTGTGTCTTTTCCTTTAACTATTGACAGCATAGCAATTTCCTGGCTGACATCACTGATCAGTACCATTGAGGATGACGTATATTCTTTCTGCCTGTAAAAGTCCACAATCAGCAGAACAACGAATACAATCAGAATACCAAAGACCCATTTCCATTTTCTAGTCATACATATCCCCCAGCATGTTGGACCTCTTTTTCTGCCGCCTTAAACGTATTAAGCTTAAACCAACGATGAGCAGTGATGGAAGGATAGTATTTACCCATTTCCAGGTACGGCGGGTGGAATCTGGTATCTCCTCAAGAGGACGACTTGTGATTTCCCTCGACCTGAGAGAAATCAGCTCTCTATCTCCCATAAGGAAATCAACTGCATTCATAATGAAAACGTGATTTTCAGCAAATGCGCCGCCGCCTTTATCTAAGAAAAACTCTGAATCTGATACGAGAACAACCTGAGAAATATTCTCGCCGACTGTACCCAATATTTCCGAGCGAGCAGCTACTAACTTACCTGGTTTGTTCAACCGCTTTAAAGCTGAATTAACATTAGGATCTGGATGAATATTATATCTTCCGGTCATTACATTTGAATGATCAGAAGTCATGAAGAGAGGATACAATGTAATATTGGATGCTGTTGAATCTGTTATAATCTCACTCACAAAAGTCGTTTGTACCTGCTCCAATCCTGCAACCATGGGCTCACCTTCAGCAAATGAACTTACAGTTGGCAGAAAGGGATAATTCATAGGAACATTCATCTGGAAAAAACCTACCTGCTGAGAGACAGTCACTTTTCTGGCAAACCTGTCTAACACCAGGTTCTCGGCCAGTGTGAAGCCATATTGCTTCAAAAGGTCAAAAATATCCGATTCAATAACTGAAGCACGCTGTGCAGCTAAGTCGACTTTCACGCGGCTCTGACTAACAAAGAGGTTTCCTCCTTTGGAGACAAATTCTTCTATATTCAACCGAATTTCGGGATCAAGGGAGTCCTCAATACCATTTATCAGCAGTACACTGATATTATCAGGGACAGTTTTTTTCAAATCGACTTCTCGGACTCGATAACGCTGCCGTAGTAGTCTACTCACATTATCGTTGGATATATTACGTTCTTCTGGTTTGTATATCCCAACTATCTGTTTTTCCATATCCGTCAACATTTTTATCTTGGTTGTGATCTCATACTCCAAACCTGCAGTTGTCCGGATAACAGGTAGAACCTCTTTCTGATCTTCATAGAGGATGGCCATCCCCATGTAAACTTTCTTTATCTCCAGTTTATCATCCTCGATCACCTGCATTTGAACAGGTTGGATACCGGAACTCTGGGCTTCCTTAGTTAACTCCTCTTCCGTCTCAGGTTCATAGAACTCGAAGCGGATATTTCCCCCTGACATAGCAGCATATTCCTCCAGGATATCCTGCAAATAGCGACGAGTATTTCCGTACTCACCTGGAAGGTTATCTGAGAAGTACACCTTCATAGTAAGAAGGTCGCCAACCTTATCTACAACAGACCGGCTCGATTCTGACAAGGAATATCGTTTATTATCTGTGAGATCTACTCTGGCAAACCAGTTTCGTCCTATAACATTTGCCATAATAAGAAGGATGAGAATAATAATCGCCGGCAAAGCTATGGTTTTGTTCATTTCTACCTTCATGATTACTTCCGCCTCTGTACTTCGATAGTCTGTATGCTTAAAAACAAAAAGAATCCAATAACTGAAGCAAAATAGATCAGGTTTCTTGAGTCAATAACCCCGCGTGACATGTTTGATAAATGAAAATCAACACTCAGATACTGAATCATGCCAGCCAGTACAGGTGGTATGAAAATCAGAAGCTTGTCCATGAGGAAGAAGACCAGAACAATAAAAACCCCCATGATAAATGCCAGCACCTGATTCTCAGTAACACTGCTGGCAAAGAGACCAACTGAAGTATAAACAGCACCCAGGAGCGCCAGACCAAGATAACCACTGAAGATGGCGCCGTAGTCAATATTAGTTCCCACGCTGACCAAAGTGACAAAATGAACAAGCGTTGCAGCTAACCCCAAAAGAAGAAGAATAAACGCCGCCAGGAATTTGCCAATGATAAATTCGCTGTTTTTAAGCGGTAATGTGGATATGATCTCCATAGTACCCAGATTCTTTTCCCGGGCGACAAGACCCATTGCGATAGCTGGTACAAAGAAAAGATATGTTAGAGGCACTACACTAAAAAGACCTCGAAGATCAGACTGACCAATTAGAAAGAAAGTATTCATAAAGAAATAACCATTTACAATAGCGAAAATTACAAGAAATATGTACGCCATGGGACTGTTGAAGTATGTTCGCAGTTCTCGCAGGCAAATCGTTCCTATGTTACGCATCAGCACCTCCAATTGCAGTCAGATTACGAAAGACGTCCTCTAATCCTACGGTATGGGGATTCATCTTTAGAAGTACCCAATCAGAATCTACCGCATACCTGAACAACTCCTCCCGTGGATCCACCTCCCGGTTATATTCCAGTTGAATATGATGACAATTATTTTTCTCCTCTACATTCAGAAGTTTTGCAGCCGTCACAGTTTTTGACAATTTTTCTATTGACTCATGGGTTGCATTTCTTACTTCCATGGTTATCAGGACATTACCCATGAAGCCAGCCATGAGTTCATCACTGGTGCCGTCAGCTACTATTTCACCTTGATGAATTATGATAATCCTGTCTACCGTTGCCTGGATTTCCTGCAGGATGTGGCTCGAAATGAGTACCGGCTTCTCTTTACCCAGTTCCTTTATGAGCTCTCTCATTTCAACAATCTGATTAGGGTCCAAACCGGTTACAGGCTCATCCAGGACAAGAACTTTAGGATCGTGGAGCATCGCCCCTGCAAGACCAATTCTCTGTTTGAAACCTTTAGAACAATTTCCTATATGACGATGAACAACACCCTTCAACCCGCACTGCTCAATAACACGAACCAGAGCTTCATGAAATTTCTTTCCTCTGATATCTCTGATCTCTCCTATAAAACGCAAGTAATCATATACTGTCATTTCTGGGTAGAGTGGATTGAATTCAGGCAGATAACCTATCTGTTTCTGAACAGTGTGAATACTCTTCTGAATGTCTAAACCGTTCACCTCCGCTGTTCCTGAGGTAGGTGCCAGATAACCAGCAATAACTCTGAGAGTCGTTGTTTTTCCGGCTCCATTAGCTCCCAAGAATCCAACTATCTCTCGATCCTTCACTTCAAAGTTGATGGATTTGACAGCCTGTACAGAACCGTAGAACTTCGACAGGTTTTTCACTTTGATCATATACATTGTCTCCTTTAAACCACGAATAAGCGAAGGGAAAATTTAGCATAAAACAAGATAAGTGCAAAAAATGTTCCCTATTATTATTCTCAAGGCGTATTCTAACCTGAATGTAATAGCTCAGTTACAGGGATGACCAGTGAGTGTTGTGGCATGAATGGTATTCGTCTGTGGATTACCTGCCTGTACTGCTGTGACGGCAGGCAGGTCGGTTTTATCCTTCTTCACTCATAACTCCTGCACAGCTTCGTGATGATATTTGGCAGGTGCATAATTTCTTCCACCTGATGTTTATAGCGTAAGATCCAAACATCTCCAGTTAATAACATTTCCATACGTTCGTGACTGCATTTCATCCCCGCCGTAGATCAAAAACAAATTCTTCGCATGAGTACCTGTAAGTTTTTTCCAATATGTTAATCCATTAAAGAATCTCTTTTGGATGGTTCTTCCGGATTTTATTCCTATGCCTATCAGATCATTTCCGGTTTGATATACACAATCCACTTCATTCCTATTATGGTCACGCCAGAAGTAGAGCGGTATATCTTTGCCGTGATGAACTATCTGTTTTTTTATTTCGGAAAGAATAAATGTTTCAAAGAGTTCACCTTTTAGATAATGTGTATTAATCTGGTCCACAGTGCGAATGTTTAATAAAAACGCTGATAAACCCGGGTCATAAAAATATAGTTTAGGGGATTTCGTTATTCGTTTATTAAAATTTCTATAGTATGGGGGTAATAAGAAGATGATATACGTTGCTTCTAAAATTGAAAGCCATTTTTTCACGGTATGATAAGAAAGTCCAAGTTCATTCCCGATGGAAGAAAAATTGACCACCCTACCGGTTCTTCCTGCACATATTTTTAAGAATTGCTGGAAAACGGACAAATCGCCGATATTGATTATTTGTCGAACGTCTCTTTCAATGTACGTTTTGATATAACTGCTTAACCATTCTGTGGGTGAAAGATCGTGATCGTAAATACGCGGATAGAAACCCTTAAATATGTATTCTTCATAATGATCCATCTTAAAAGAAGTATGTTGAAGTTCCTGATAAGAAAATGGGAGTAACTCATAGAGTGCAACGCGTCCCGCAAGGCTTTGAGATATATTAGCAAGAAATGAGAAATTTTGTGATCCGGTTATAATAAACAGGCCATTTGTCTTTTTTTCATCTACGATGATCTGAATGTAGGAGAACAGATCCGGAGCATGCTGGATCTCATCGAGGATCACACTATCAGGATACTGCATTAAAAAACCTTTAGGGTCTGATCTTGCGAATTGCCTGATTTCTAAATCCTCCAGTGTTACATAGGGATAATCAGCGAAGGTATCTTTCACAAGCGTGGTTTTGCCCGACTGCCGGGGACCTGTTATAGCAATTACAGGCATTGTTTTAACCGATCGGAGCAAGTTTTCTGATAATGTTCTTTTGATCATGCAGCAACTTACATTATACATATTAGAACTTCAACTTCTATTTAGTATATAATTTACATTCAACCAATCCTTTCAAAACCAATTCTTGAGTCAAGTCTCCTGACGGGTCGGGATTATTAACTCAAGTCTTGGTAATCGGGCTTGATTGAAACCGATGAATCGCTAAACGGTGTATATTCTCTTTTCCACCCAG
>CAZHRR010000146.1:2215-5798 GCA_964534955.1 uncultured bacterium | reverse complement strand
CCTTAAGAAAGTATGATATCTGTATGTACTCCCAAGGAATTTCTGGAAATATTAATTCACAAGAACAGCAAACTTAATCCCCTGCACTCAGGTATCCTCCTCTTCATCCGGTTTTCTGACCCATGAACGTCTATCCTCGAAAATGTGTATCTTGAGCTCTGCCCATTCTTTAACAATTTCTTTCAGTAATCCCGCTCGAAGCGGGTGAGTTGGAACAATCTCTTCTTCTATAAGACTTAGCAGGCCCTGCAGTTTTTCTTCTACCTGTTCCGGGCTCATGACAGCTTCATCAGCCCATGAACGTCGTTGTTTTATAGTCTTAGATCGTTTGGACATTACTCTATCCATTTTTCGCTTTCGCCCTGTCAGAAATATGATTATCAGAACTGCAACAATAATGATGAAAATATACAAATTCGACATATTAACCTCCTGTCAAGATTCCATAACCTAGTATACCCACCCAATAGACGATAACCATGATCACCATCACCACCAATGCTGTTGGCCAGGTAATCGTCGCCATTCGAATGAAATCTTTTGCATCTAATTGACCACTTGCATATACGATGGAACTTGCTGGAGTACCGATGACAAGCCAGAAAGCCATTGAAGTTGCAATCGCCAAGCCGATACCGACGAGGAGAGGGTTTGTCCCTGAAGACTGAGCCATTTCCAGGACAACCGGTCCAATCACGGCTACTGTAGCACCAGCACTCATGAGATTGGTTAGTAGTGCGCCAATGACCACAACCATCAAAATCAGAGGTATCCCGTTTTCTATTCCCAGAGGCGACACCAGTCCGATCAAACTGTCAGCCAGCCATTTGGCAGCTCCGCTGGTTTTAAAGACGGCTCCGAGTGATATAGCACCGGCGTAGAGGATAATCACTCCCCAACTGACGTTTGTTTCATAATCTTTCCAGGAAGTCAGCCCTAGAAGCATATAGAGCACCGCTCCGGTTATGGCTACACCTCCCAAACCAAGTGAAAATCCTAATATACTCTTGGTAACAGTCTTATCAGTGATCCACATGAAGATCATCAGCAGCATTATACCTCCAACCAGCCACTGCTTTGCTGTCATTTTCCCGTGTTTCTCGAGATCCTCCTTGAGCATAGCAACTGCACCGGAAAGATCCTTTACTTCCGGTTTGAAAAGCAGCGGCAGAAAAAATGTCATTACAGCTGACATTACCACCATGTAAAAAACGCCCATTGTCATCCACTGGAAAAAATCTACCTCCACGCCTATATTTGACAGAAACCCTATCATGATGGCATTTCGTGCACCTCCTGTGGGACTCATGGGAGCGCCCACCATGCAGCCGATGGCGATGGATATCATTAGAAGCTTACCTAAGCGAGGTGCAGATGTAACTTTGTTTGTCAATGTGTAAAGCGCTAAAGCTATTGGAACGAACATAGGAGCAATAGATGCTTCGTTAATAAACGCAGAAGGAATAGCGGTGCCCAATATCAATCCCAGAACAATATTCCTGGTCTTGGTTCCTGATATTTTTACAACAAGCATGCCGATCCTCTTGTCCAAACCGTGTTTTACCAGAGTTGCGCCGATGGCCAATGATCCAGCAATGAACCATACGGCATCATGAGCATAGGTTCTGACAATATTGGCAGGTTCAGTAACTCCAAAGAAGAGCTGGACAAGTCCAATTACTAAAGCCACAGCGGGCATCGGTATTGCTTCAGTGGCAAAGAAAACAGTACACATTGCTAATAGAGCTATGATAATCTGCATATTGAACGCTCGCTTAGCCAGTTCTGCCTGAGATGTGTCTTGAAAAACCTCTCCTGCCTTCAGTAACATTGAGTCCGGCGTCGGCATCAGAGAGAAAAGCAGAAAAATTGCTATCCCTACAGCGAGCCATTTGAAATCAGTCGTCTTAGCAAATCCCGACTTATCTTCCGTTTGCTGTTCCTGTTTATTGTTTTCTGCAGTCATACTTTCTTTTTGAAGATCTTGATATGTTTAACAGATAGACTTGTCGTTGGTTTAGATACAGATTTCGGCAAATGTACTGCCAGAAAAAGCAGTAAACCCACTCTTTTTGGATATCCATGTCGGCATCATTCTGAGTGATATTGCTCAATTCCTCCGATAATAGTTCGTAATACCTTCACATCCCTGATAGTTGTAGGATCTATCTCGAAGAGATTCTCTGACAGCACCACGAAGTCGGCATATTTCCCTGGTTCTAAGGTGCCAAGCTTTTCTTCCCTGAAAACACCCCAGGCATTATTAAAAGTATAGCACCGGAGAGCTTCTTCCACTGTAATTTTCTGTTCAGGCAACCAGCCGTCGGGGTGTTTGTCATCCAAAGTCCGTCGTGTAACTGCGGAGTAAATGCCGTTTAGAGGAGAGATAGGAGCTACCGTCCAATCGGAACCGAAAGTGACTCTCGCACCGGCATCTAATAGTGAACGGAATGCGTAGGTTCCAGCCAGCACATCTGGGCCAATCCGTTTCTCGGCCCAGCGACCATCATCAATGAGATGAGGAGGCTGCATGGATGGTATTATCCCATAATCTGCAAACCGGCCGATGGCTTCTGCAGTCAGATGCTGAGCGTGTTCAATACGAAAGCGACGATCACGCTTTCCGTACCTCTTTTCTATGGTTGAATAAGCATCGAGTACCCAGTCATTGGCGCGGTCCCCGATAGCGTGAGTCGCCATCTGCAAACCGGCTTCCTCAACCTCGAGAATAAGCTGCCGGACATCGGCGGTATCGGTTACCATCAATCCGCTGGTTGTGGGTTCATCGAGGTAAGGTTCATACAGCCACGCTGTGGACGAACCGAGACTTCCGTCAACCATCACTTTTACGCCGGCTACACTTAGCCAATCATCTCCCTTACCATGTCGTCGGACATGCTGCTGTAAGGACTTCCACTCGTTATAATATACAAAGGCATGAATCCTGGCTTTCAGAGCGTTTCTATCAGCAGCCCTGAGATACGTCTTGTAGTCACCCCACGAACACATATCCTGTATTTGAGTCACTCCTTGGGATAGAACATGGGTTATTGCCCGGTCAAAAGCCTGATCCTTTTCTTCTTCAGACGGTTCCGGTATTACAGCGAACACTAAATTCATTGCCTCATCCTTTAGTATTCCCGTAGGTTCGCCCGTCCGATCATCTCTGATGATTGTACCACCTTTCGGATCTAAAGTGGCTGTATTGATTCCAGCCATTTCCAAAGCAATGGAATTAGCCAGCCCCATATGTCCATCAAGTCGAGAAACAAAGACCGGATGTCGGCCTGCTGCTTCATCAATCCATTCCTTTTGAGGGAGGTCACCTCCCCACCGTTCATGATCCCATCGTCCGCCAGTGATCCATCGACCGGGAGGCTGTTCAGAGGCAAAAGAGCGGATAATGCTGGCAAACTGCTCCCTGTTATCGGCAAACCCGAGGCCTACAGCTGATAATTGAAACCCGCCTGTCATAAGATGCGTGTGATTATCAATAAAGCCAGGGACTACGAAATTACCCTCCAAATCTATCACCTGGAGATCCGAGTTAGCATATTCGTTTATGAGCTCTTCGCCACCTACG
>CAZHRR010000146.1:0-2205 GCA_964534955.1 uncultured bacterium | reverse complement strand
AAGGATGTGTGCACCTCTAACCACTAGGGTGTTTGCCAACGGTTGCCCGGGAACACCTGTCCATATTTCTCCATTAGTGTAAATCACGTTCCTTTGCTCCTTTGATGAAAAGAGAAGAGTAGTGAGCATTACGGTCAGAATAAGTATAACTGACGACATGCCTTACCTCCTCTTTGCCATTATTTTCCAGACAGAATCAGGCACTTTATCGAGATTGTTGAATTGACCGGCTCCTTTCAGCCACTCCCCACCGTCTATGGTTACTACTTCCCCGTTTATGTAACCAGACCCGTCGCTAATCAGAAATGCAGCCAGATCGGCTAACTCATTCTGCTCACCAAACCTCTTGAGCGGAATACGCTTCTTTATCTTCTTCTCGATCCCGAGTCCCGGAACGACCAGCCGCTTCCAAGCTCCTTCCGTGGGAAATGGTCCCGGTGCGATAGCATTGGTGCGGATGCCGTACTTGGCCCACTCTACTGCCAGAGAGCGCGTCATCGCCACTACTCCCGCTTTGGCGCAAGCTGACGGTACAACATAGCCTGAGCCGGTCCAAGCGTACGTGGTAACGATATTGAGAATCACACCGCCGTCCCCTTTCATCATCTCCTGTCCTGCAGCCAGCGTGCAGTTAAATGAGCCGTTGAGGACTATGTCAATAATCACCTTGAATCCACCCTGCGATAGTCTTTCCGTAGGCGAGATGAAGTTACCTGCGGCGTTGTTCACAAGTACATTGATGGAACCGAACTCATCCACGGTTTGTCGGACCATCTCTTCCACTTCAGCCGGCTTGCGGACATCACATTGGACAGGCAGCACCTTGGCACCGGTTTCTCGCAGCTCAACTGCGGTTGTCTCAAGGACATCAAGTTTGCGGCTGGCGATTACGAGATTGGCACCTAATTCGCAAAAGCGTTGTGCCATAGCTTTTCCAAGTCCCGTACCACCGCCGGTGATAATAACAGTTTTACTCTTTAGAAGATCTTGCGAAAACATACTTTCTCCCCGGTTTGAAGTGATAGATTAAGAGGAAAATACTGCAATAGAATACTAAAGTCCAGAAGGGAAAATCTACTCAGATTCCAACATTGATTTATACATTTTCTACCAATCGACTCTCAAAATAATGGTGAACGGGTACACTAACCGTAATTGGTGATTGTTGAAAACGCGTAGATTTTCAATCTATCAGGAGCAAGACTCCCGCAAAGCGGGACAGGCTACCTTACAGGTTTTGATTTTCCACCTTAGGAAAAGTAGGGATAAAAGTTTCATCGTAGTGAAGCCCG
The DNA here is from genome assembly GCA_964534955.1 of uncultured bacterium. Lineage (GTDB taxonomy): Bacteria > Fidelibacterota > Marinisomatia > Marinisomatales > UBA2128 > UBA2128. The sequence continues at coordinate 913 of CAZHRR010000146.1, read as the reverse complement.
CCTGCCACCCACAGAGTGGGGCGGGCAGGGAAAAGGATTATTCAGCCTCGGCGTAGCCTACGGCGAGCCTGTTTGCAGATAATCTTACCCTTAAACCGCTAAAGATTCAGGTTTGAATAATCCCCTGAGCGGAGATGAGACGCCTCACTTTTTCTACAGCGGGTGTTTCTTTTGCTCCGAAGGAGCTCCTGTGACCCGGAGGGTCGCCTGTGGAGGAGCAGCCGTTTTCTTTGCGCCAAAGAAAATGGCGAAAGAGTATTATTAAAGTCATTTTCTCATATAAATTTCAATGATATCTCAAGGTTTGTGAGTTTCAAAAATCGAAAATCGAAAATCAAAAGAATCGTCACTTTATAATTGTTAAATTAGGGTAACAAAGAAAGGAATCTATACAGTGCTTCAATTCGTAATGAACATATTAACTATCATTGGTTGCATCTTGATCTACAAGTTGGCCAAATGGGTAGGGAAAAATCCCCTGCCGTGGTGTTTCCTCACTATCCTGTTATTCCCAATTGGATTCTTTATATCCTATTATATGCTGAATAAGGCGGGCAGAGTACCGTTCATTCGAATTATTCGCGATACCCAATAAACCAGTTTAATCTTCCTCTCCGAAAATCTCAGTATTCAAACCTTCGATAGGTATCTGCTTCTCCTCCACTTCATCCGCTATAAGCAACAGTTTGCCTGTAGTGATATCTTTTCCTGACTCCCTCAGCTTCTTCCACTCTCCGAAGGGAGAAAGTCCCTTGAATGGAAGCCAGGTTTTCATCTCAACTGGAAGATCTTTCCCACTTTCTACCTCACTGGATATCAGTTCTTCCAACATCAAGTCTGCTTCCCATATGGCTGCGAGCCGTTCGGCTTTTTCGTTTTCGCTGAGGGTATCGAAATCCTGAAGGAGTTCCTC
>CAZHRR010000145.1:0-5815 GCA_964534955.1 uncultured bacterium | reverse complement strand
AAAGCTTATTCTAAACCAGCCAAGGTCGTCTAAATGATCATCAGCGTAAGAGAACCCTCAAGGTTCTCCCGAGGGGATTCCTTCGTAGAAAAACCTTGAGGGTTTGTGTGGTTTGGAGAAAGTTTTCCTGACAATATTTGATCAATTGACTTATGATTAAGAAGTCTCCCTTAGATATCGGTTTTGTCACGGTAACGGTTCCCAAATACTACCCTATCATTTTTTCTCCCCCCACAATGGGGAGAAGGTCAAATTCCAGCCCTTGGAATCTCCGATTCTTGTCGCAGACCCTGTGGGAAGAAGATCATAGTAGCTTAAGCTATGGAAGCCGTTCGCTAAGACTCCACTCCCCTAGTGCCTGCCCGCCATCGGTCAGGCGGGAGAGAGCCTGCCTGTCGTATCGACAGTGCATACAGGGATAAAGGTGAGGGGGGGATGCAGAAGGTGAATCCAGATTTTAGTTTTGAGTTAATTGAAAGCTTATTAGGTTCGTAATAGATTATTAATGCGTGGTATACTCTGAAATTGATGGAAAGCCACAGAAGAAAATATTGAAATAGAAAAAAAGAAGACAATGCGCAAATCAACGCTCGAATTAATTAAGGAAAAGTATCCCTATCTTTCGGATGAATTTGGAGTTGAAAGAATAGGTATTTTTGGCTCTGTTGCAATAGAAACCGAAGGAGAAGGGAGTGATATCGATGTAGTAGTTAAACTTAGAAAACCAATTGGCTTGAAATTTATCGAGCTTGTGGAGTACTTGGAAAATCTATTTCAAACAAAAGTAGATGTCTTGACTGAAGAAGGTATTGAAAATATCAGAATCAAAGAAATCGCTGATGACATAAAAAAGAATATTGTCTATGTCTAAACGAAAAAACGTTGATTTGATTCGAGATATCAAAGAGAGCATGGAGAGAATTGTTTCCTATACTCACGATATGGAATATGGAGATTTCTCACAAGACTACAAGTCCTAAGATGCCGTAATCAGAAATATTGAAATCATGGGAGAAGCTGTAAAGGCTATGTCTGAAAAAGTAAAGAATGATAATACTGATATACCTTGGAAGCGTATTGCTGGAACAAGAGACAAACTGATACACCAATATTTCGGAGTTAACATCGACATTGTTTGGAATATAGCAAAAGAAGAAATACCAAGACTTCTCCCAGGGATCAATAATATTCTAAAAGATATGGATGAAGAAAGAAGCTAATATCGTTCAGTGAACACATGTCAGCGTCTTAGAACGCTATTGTTAACCCTATTCACTCCCTTTCACCACCGAAATCACCCGCGCCTCCTTCACTGAGCCCGACTTTAGCTGAATTACATACGCTCCGCTGGCAATACTTCCCATATTCAGAGTAACATCATTAAAGCCCGTTCTAGGTGATGGCACTGTAATTTGCTTTGTCCTTCTTCCTAGCAGATCATAGATAGTAAGAGTTGCATTATCTTTCTTTTCCGGCAGGAAGAACCGGATAGTAGTTTCGCCGTTTGCAGGGTTGGGGAAGTTCTGCAGAAGTGTGATTTCGGAAGGTAGGGGAATCTCTGGAGTAATGGTGAGGGAATAGGTGAAGTCGGCATCAGGTTCGTTTTCAGTGACAATAACAACAGCTACCGAATCGGCATCGCTGGGGATGGGGATAGTCGTTTCTGAAGTACCGATGCCATAGACTAACACACCATCAGACGGTGTCTGGATGACGCACAGGGCAGTCATCAAATCTTCACCGTACAAATCCGTCGTCGGGGAGAATACTGCGTCCATGGGACTGTTCAGTCCGACCAGTTCGATGTTGTGGCTGGCGTTCCGCATGAGACTACTTTCCTCGTACGAAATAGTGTATTCATCAGTCGTTAAAAGGATACTTTCCTCGTAGTGTGGCTGGATGCCATAAGCCCGGTAATCTTCGGCCTCTTCGTAACTGTAATCCCCAAATGAAATACGGGAAGAGAGAACCTGATTAGCGATAGCCATGGCTGTTAATCCTTCTTCGAAAGAGACGCCAAGGGAGTCAAGGGCTTCATCAATGGTTTGAATGCTGAAATCGTATGCATTACTGTTGTGCTCTACACTTTTATCGAAGATGCGGCGGATGGTTTCTGATCCACCCAAATGCTCGGACAAATAGCGGAAAAATATGAAGCTTCCGTACCATCTTTCGCTGCTGTCAAAATCCAGGGCTGAGCCAGGATCTGCAAACCAGTCGAGCAGATACTGATAGTTGTCGTTGATATCGTCGAACACCTCATCTTCCATCCAGGTTGCTGTCGCTTCCATCATCCATGTTGCTTCCCGACCGTCGTAGCCGAACTGGATTGCGTGGAAGAACTCGTGGGCTACTGTTACCTGCAGACTCTCGGTTTCCGATGTGGGGAAACCGCTGTAGTTGTTCCTCAGGACCATGTAGCTGGTGTAGGCGTTTGTCTCTACTCGAGTGGTATTTTCGTTGTCACCACTATACGAATTTGCCTTGAACTCTGGATTGACGTAGCCGTACAATCCCCACGAAAGGGATTTGACATAGATATCATACTTTCCATCTCCACCGTTATCTGAGTACCAGTTGTCTGAGGGCGGGATGCTGAATTTGTACTCGTCCAATTCCAGTGAATCTACTGTAGTGAGTGTAGCAGCGATGATATCGATGTAATCCGGTGTACCGTCCATATCGGAGTCGGTTGCATCTACGGCATCATTTCCGGAGATTGTGTAGTGGATTCGATAATTATTTATATCATGTGTCTCATCCAGTCCGGTAGGGCGCGACAGACCAGCATGCTCACCAAATGTCCTGACACCCAAAGTAGCCAGACGGTCCTGTGCTAAGGGAGAGAGTAAATGGTAATTCCGGCGCAGACTCTGAATAACGTGAGTTCCACACTTGATGGGTTCATGACTTATCTGTTTGGTTTCAGTAGTGAGTCGTCGGACACTTTCCACAATCCACTCATCCCGGGATAGCTCGCCTTTGTCGTAAAGCTGCTTCAGCCGGGATAGGTCATCAGCAGCAGAAAGACAACATACTCCTAGTAAGAGAAATGCTATGGATTTGCAGGATTTCACGGACCAGACTTGTCCTTGTCAGATTCAGGTGTGGGAGATGACTTCATCCACAGGTATCCGCCCACGAGTACAGCCGCTCCGGCGAGGAAGTCAATGGTTCTTGAATCTGCCACCCCTTTGATGATCAAACCGCCGCCGGTAGCCATCACCAGATATGACATCGGATTTGGTTTTGCGGGTTGTACTTCCAGGAGATTACCGCTTTCAACTATGGCTAACGTTTCACCCACAGGAAGGCGCATTGTAATGAGGATTTCATCTTTGCTGTTATCAAGAATATTAAAGGCGGAAGGTTTTTCTGAGAGGCGGAAGCTCAACTGAACCGATTCTTCCAGCTGCAGAGATTGAAAATCGGTCACAATACCGGTTTCGATAAACGGGTTCTCGATAGTTGTATCTATGCGGCAGCCGATTAGTGTGATATAGAACCATCCGTTAGCAGCTTCCCAGGCTGTAACATCATTAGGAGGTTTTCCGTCAGTCGTTATCCTGATGATGGTTCCGTTCGCTTTTTGAGATATGGAGACACTCTGAATTTGGGCCGCCTGTTCTTCAACATCTGCTCTAAGAAAAGGTGAACAGAACGATAGGAAAATGGCTATTATCAGTAGTTGGCAAGAAGAGTGTTTTTTCTGAGTCAACACGGTTATTTCGATGGCGATATTGAAAATGATGTAATTGGTGTGGTTTGAATATAAAAATATTGATTCAATTTTCCGTTCATCATTGTATATTTACTCACCGAGGTTCCCTTGAACACAGTCACCAAATATCTGACACGTCTTCTGGTTTACCTATTAATGCTGGGCATGTTCCCGGCTCCTTCTCTGTATTCAAGCGCCTCTGAAGCACCCTTAACTGTTCAGGATAAGAAAAAGAAGAAGAAAAAAAAGAAGGGTGCTCCTAAAAAGAAATCTACTAAAGGCACAAAGAAGAAGTCTTCCAGGAAAAAGAAACCGAAGCAAAAGAAAAAACCAACAAAAAGCAAGAAGAAAAAACCTTCTAAGAAGAAAGCTCCCAAGAAGAAAGCAGCTAAGAAGAAAAAGGCTGCCAAGAAAAAAGCAGCTCCCGTAAAAACTCGCAGCGTATATCAGGTTTCCGATGATATTTTCAAGCTGACTCACGATCTCGATGTCAGTATGCGTCGAATGGATAAGGCGCTTCATGGTCTCAAACCTTCACTTCCAGAAAAGACAGTTCGTCCTGCCGGAGATAGGCTTCAGCAAGTAGAGCAGCGTGCAGCAGAACAGCCGGAGAGTGTTCTTGCACAGCGTGAGCTGGCTCTTGAATATGAACGGAAAGGGCTATATTCAAAAGCCAAGGATATTTATCTCCGGTTGATCGGAAGTAATCCGTCCAATGCAAATTACCACTATTTCCTCGGTTCACTGTTTTCGAAAATGGGTCAGCACCACAAAGCCCGTTTTGCTTATGAGGAAGCGCTGGAAATTAATCCGAATCACATAGGTACCATCAATGCCCTGGCACTCTATTCCGGGGAGCCACAGGGCGATAAGATGGCGCAGGACCTCTACGGCAAAGCCGCGGTTAGAGAGCCGGAAGGCCCAGCCAGTCTGCTGAATCTTGTCCGGGAGAGCCTGAACCGTGGTTCACATGATGAAGCACTTTCTCTGGCAAGCGATGGTGTATCCCGTTATCCCGACAACCATGTCTTTCCCTATCTGGAGGGTCGTGCTTACGAGAATCTGGGTGAAATAGAGCGAGCAAAGAAATCCTATAAAACCAGCGTTTCTCTGGATAGGAATGATCCTACCGCTGCTGTCGCTTTAGGAGATCTCTATTATGGTCAGGGGAATTTCCTCTATGCAGCTGTCACGTATGACAATGTATTGCCCATTGTACCGCAGGATTCCGATTTAAGGTTCAAGCAGGGATTGAGTTACTTCAAAGCGTATGAATGGAGCAAAGCCGCTGCAGCGTGGGAAGATCTTCTGATTTACGCACCCAATCACCCGGATGTACGTGTTCTTCTACCTCAGGTGTACTATATCATGAGTAAAGAATACAATCGCAGTGGATATACGGATTTAGGTCGCCAAGCTTTTGCCAATGCATTATCTGTTAATCCCAATTCCCGCGACTGGCTGTCCAAGGCATTGCGGACTTCCGGTGAATATTATCGTGAACACGGTCTTTACAGGGAAGCTCTCCGTGCTTATCAGGACGCCATTGATATTGATCCAAGAGACTATGAACACTACAATGGTCTCGGTATTACCTATTGGCACATGGATGAGAGAGAAATGGCAACTGCCGCCTGGCAGAAAAGCCTCCTCATTCAACCGGATGATAATAGCGCCCAGGGGTGGCTTATCATAGCCAACCGGGGTAAGTCTTAAGCTGCACTTTCTGCGGATTAACTTTTAAAATTAATAGAAGTACCCGGCACTTTAGTAGTGCTGGGTGCTTAATACCATATGAAGATTAAGAACCACCACAATATATAATGGTAGAGAGGAATTCTTTCGGAATAACACCACAATTTATTGTGGTGATAAAAGAGAACAGCCGGCGTTAAGATTTATTTCCGTAGCCCAGTCCTTTCCACAGGATGCTGTGCACAGAGCTGGGTTGAAAGTAATCACCTAAAATGGGTAGGGCGTTCCCGCCTGCCCTCTCCGCCAGCTGGCGGATCGGGAGCGGGTAGGTATGCCCTTTATAAACGAGGTAAATAAAAATGCAAACATATCATAAAATCTGTCTGCCCGCCCTCCTTT
>CAZHRR010000144.1:0-5820 GCA_964534955.1 uncultured bacterium | reverse complement strand
TTTTTCTTTTTAGCCAGGACAGGAGAATTTTAGTGAAGGAAGTGCCAGCCGGTGATTTTTTGGTTCTTTTGTATCAAGACAAAAGAACAGAAAACGTAAGCGTGGACCCACCTCTGATAACATAAATGTAGACCGTTATGCATCATACCGCTGGGCTGTGGAAGGTAATGGGGGTAGTTATCAGGTTATATTATTGAACCCAGTATACTCTACTTCTTCGTCAGTGCCCAGCTTCCATCCCAGTCAACACCGGGTGGATTGGCTTTGTAATGTTCACATCGCGGGATGTAGATCCGGCTCGGATTGGTCTTTCGCCCTGGGAACATATCCTCCAGCTTATCCGACGCCCGGAATGCCTCAATGGCCTTATCCCACTCCTGTCTCCGATAAAGCTCCAAAGCCTCTTCATAAGCTGGCAGCAGTTTATCATATCCGGGAGGCATGTTCCCGGTTTCAGCGATAAGCTCATACACTTGTGCCGGCTCTGTCTTCCCCATGACGATTACGTAGTCGAGATCCCGCCAGATGAATTTATCTGCACACGCTTTATACGTCTCTTCTGCCACCTGCACGTATATTCCATACTGCTTGGCTGACTCCTCCAGCCTGGCTGCCAGATTCACGGTATCACCCATCATGGTGTAGTTCATCCGCATGGATGAACCCATATTCCCTGTAACCATAGGACCGGAGTTAACACCGATCCGGTTCTGCATGTGATGGACAATCTCCGGCCAGCGGTTACCTTGAGACTCCCATTCATTCCGGAGTTCCTCCAGCCGCTCCTGCATCTTTACGGCCGTAAGACACGCATGGTATTCATGATCCTCTATGGGGGCAGGAGCCCCGTAGAAAGCGACAATGGCATCGCCGATATACTTATCCAGCGTCCCCTTGTTCGCCAGAAGGATATCGGTCATCTCAGTAAGATAGTCATTCAGAAGCTCCACCAGATCGGTAGCCGATAGCTTCTCGGAAAAAGCGGAAAAACTCTGGATGTCCGTGAAGAACGCCGTATGGTATCCTTCCTCCCCGCCCAGTTGCGGCTCCTGCTTCTCTTTATACATCTGATCGATGAGCTCGGGAGAAATGTAGGTGCCGAAAGTATTTTTTAAGAACCGCTTGTCTTTTTCAATTACCAAGAAATGGTGCAGCGCTACGGCAATGTAGGTGACGCCCATGGAGGATGCCGGTCGGATAATTTCCCACACCGTAAGATCCGAAATAAACATATAGTAGGCGTAGACCGTCCAGGCAAAAATCCCCACAACCATTATGGGCAGCGAGATGACTGCCCGGGGGATTCCCATCAGAGCTCCGAGGATCCCACACATCAGTATCATAGCCCAGAGGATCTTGCCATTCGGGACGATCTGTACGAACTCGTTCTTGAGCATACCGTAGATAGCGTTCGCATGGATCTCCACACCCGGATAGGTTTCCTGCACTGGGACAGACCGGAGATCATAGAGCCCCGCAAGAGAGGTTCCCACCAAGACAATCTTGTTTTCAAAATACTCCGCTGGCAACATCTCGGGACTGATGAAGGAGTACGGAAGGTACATGAAGGTCTTGAAGGTTCCATAGTAGTTGACGTACATCCTACCCTGCTCATCGATGGGTACTTCACGGACAACCCAGCCGTCACGGCTCCGCATCCGGAGTACTTTACTGGGAAAATCATATTCCAATCCATCGTTGGCTATATCGAGAAGATCCATGACTACCGCCATGGAGAGAGAGGGATACACCTGGCCTGCACCTGAAAAGTGAATAGCTGTAGGAGATCGCCGGACAATACCGTCTTTGTCCTGAGGGAAGTTTGCGCTCCCGATCCTGCGGGATACATTTAAAAGAGATATGAAGATATTATCGAATCGATCCCCAGACGGCAAGCGGGCGGCAATATCCTGAGAGAGGACAAGCTCGTGAGGGACGGGATCGAACCCATCGGGTGCAGACTCCATAGGATATAGAAAATTCAGCGTATCTGCCGGGGAAAGGAAAAGAGCATGGTAGGTTTTTCCTGACCGGTATGTTGCATCGATAAAATTCGTGTCGAGGTCAGGATCTAACTCAGGATCAAATTGGATATCAAAGACTATCGCTGCCGGGTTTCCTTGACTGATATAATCAATCAATTTCCCGTGATAGGTGTGACGCCACCGGTAGTAATTCCCCAAGTCGTTGATACTTTGCTGATCGATGTCAACGATGACGATATCGTCAATAGCTCCCTCTTCAAAATCTGCCGTTTTTACCCGGAAACGGGCATCATAGGAGCGCGCTTCGTAGCCATCGAATAGATCTTTGATAAAGAGAGACTCAGACTTGGTAAGTAAGAAAACAAAGACAGCTGAGGCAACCCCAAGCCCAGTACCGATGGCGAGTTTTTTTAGCGTGTCCTTCAATAGCTCAGACTATTTAGTGTTTGTCAATAATGTCGTGATTTCCTTCTCCCCCGCTTGACCATTTCATTCAGGCAGGGTAGCCCCATCATTCATGGCGGGGTTACAGAGACTAAAAACGTGCTGACGCAATTTACTGCGTTTTAAATGCATGATATTCCAAATGATAAGGGCATAAATGCCCTGCTGTGCACAGCACCCTGTGGGAATTTTAGCACATTCAAACCCCAGTCCTGCCTACCCGTCCGAACGGCTTGGCCGTGCGGACGGGAAGAGCCGGGCTATTGAAATTAAGACTTGTGACTTTAAAGACACTATCTACTTTTGCTCATCCTGTTCCTTGTTCCACTTCACCCAATCGAGTTCACTGTCCGCCGCCTTATCGAACTCGAACATGTGATACTTGCCATCCTTCCGGATGTTGATCTGCATTCCCTCAACCAAAGTGATCCACTCCTCCAGAGTGACCTCGTACGGTCCAGCAACCTGCTCCGGAGCCTTAATCTGTTTCGGGGGTGCTAACTTGAACTTGGGGGGTCCTCCTTTCGGGACTTGTTCTTTCCGGGCCTCTTTCACCTTCTCGGCCCAGTTTACGTCCACCTTTCCTTCGTATACAAGGACGGAACTTTCCTCCTCACTCAACTCGAGGCGATAAGTGGTGCCGCGAATGGCTGCTACGGCAGTGGGTGTCCGAATGGTGACATTTTTCCTCTCGCCAAACGCCGTTGCTGTTTTGATCCACGCTTTACCTTTTTTCATTTTGGCGTTGAATTCTTTTTGCAAACGTTCAATTTTGGCATCTGTGAGTTCAATTTCCGAGTTCTCACCAAGGCGCAGCTTTCCACCCCCGGTTAATGTTATTTCGACCCGGGACCTTGTCCCTGTTCTGATCTTGTCATTGACGAAAACGGGGTGCTGCATTTTCGCCTTCGTCCAGTCAGATGTTCCAACAGACTGAACTTCAACCTTCCCCAGCGGCAGCGTGATCTTACCAAACCGTTTTCCCTGCTGGGCACTGCCTGCAAAAGCGATACACATCAAAACCATAATAACTGATGAAATATGTCTGCCCATGTAATTGCCCTCCCAATAAGAACAAGTTATGAAAAGTCATCCCTTTTTTCATCAAATATTCAGACATCAGAAAAAGACTTTTAGAACAATGAACTGAGCCCTTTCGTTGGATTCATTCGTTTAAATGTTTATAATTAGCTGTCATGCGAAGGTATCTCTACTATCCGATTTTTACTTTTCTCCTTCTCTCTCAACCGCAGCAAGCCCAATTCGGCTCTACTGATTTTCCTCATCCACAATCTATTTCCTACGAGGGAGTACCAGGCTATAACAAAAATGATGCAATTCCATGTTTGGAATGGAGCACGACCAACGATAAAGCAGCAATATCCGCAAGTCTTGATCCCCCCGAAGGTCTTCGTATCCGCTGGCTGGGGACAGCCGGTTATGAGATCAGCGATGATAGTGTTACCATCCTGATCGACCCGTTCGTCTCACGACCTAAGCCACACAAGCTTTTCCCGGTACTGCATGTTGATGAAGAAGCAGTAAATCGATACGTACTGAATCCTCTCGACACTGACCGACTTAAACTGATACTGATCTCTCATAACCACTACGATCATTCAATGGACTTGTCTTATATACTCTCACGGTTTTCTAATCCAGGAACAAGACCTTTAGTGTTCGGTGATCCCAATGTTGCAAAACTGATTCTAAGTCATACGGATAAAGTCGACATTCCGTGGCTAAAAGAGAGTGGTGGTCTTGAAGATACCCGCATATCTGTTTTTAACTTGACTCCCAAAGAATCTAATGGAGAAGATGCACCATCTGAATACGTCGGCAGATTCGGTGAGTTTGAAGTATGGGCATTCAAGTCTATTCATCCGGCTTATCACCCTATCCCCTGGCGCGGACCTGACGGCGTCGTAGAAAAGTCACCACCGTATAGCGCATTAGGATACAAAACATACCACAATGTCTCTATCGAATACCTCATAACTTACAGGGGATTGAAGATTTTCTTTACGGAGTCACCCACCGTACTCTATCCTGAAAAAGTGGGTAAAGTGCAGATTCTGCTGCAGGGAATCGCATCCAGAAAGAACGAACATACAATTCCCCAGACACTCGCTTATCTCCAACCGGAATTTATCATTCCAACTCACTACGACAACTTCTTCAAGCCGCTCCGGGAATTTCAACAATTTGATTATCATATCGGGCTGCCGTTTGCCGAAGAGATTATTGATTTCAGCCGCTTTGAGGAATTCCTCGCTGAATTTCCGGCACTTGTACAGGAAGCTCAAGCTATCAGTTCATACAAGACAGAGGATAGTCCATCACAAATAAGGCTTCTGAAACTGTTTTACTATTATTCTATAGAATCACTGATTCCCAAGTAGCCGATTCAGATCATCCATCTTTACTAATAAGGGAAAAGTGCAGGTTTGGTTCTTGCTGGAAAGGTTGATTGCAAAATAGGTGGTTCAGACCTCCCCTTCACCCCTCCTTAGAAAGGAGGGGAAAAAGCGCGACTGGTCATAATCAATCAAAAGGTCTTGACAACTCCTCATCCAGACCTATCGGGCGTGCGGCAGGCCCATCTACACTCCCTACGATGGACATGCGGGGAAAGATTGACCTACTATAAAAAAGACCGCCCGTGGGCGGCCTTCGCGTGGTAATTCCCCTAATGAAGTTATTTCAGGAGTATAAGTTTCTTCGTCTTGGTGAACTCAGTCTTACCGTTCTTCGCTGCTTTCAGCCGGTAGAGATAAACACCACTGGACACAGGCCGTCCCTGGCCATCTTTACCATCCCAGATCACGAAGTGACCACCACTTCCGTAAGGTTCATTTGACAGCGGTTCAGCCACCTTTCGTCCAACTAAGTCATAAATAGTCAGACTTACGTTGTTCTCCTCCGGCAGGCTGAACTGGATGGTAGTAATGGCATTGAACGGATTTGGCACGTTCTGCGCCAGACGGTAATCAGATGGAATCAGCTCCAGATCGCTCATAACATCGCGTGTGAATTCTGGTGGACCGGCGATAATCTCAAACTTCCGAGGCGTCTCCGAGCCGTTTGAGGTAAACTCGTACTCAGTCTCGACTGACATATTTTGTACCAAGCGATAGGCGTTATCCACCAGGTAAAGTTCCCATCCTGCGGGCAGCTCAACCGGGAGCTCCACGGAAAGTGTTACATAGCCTGAATGATTGGTGACAACTGATAATGACCAGACGTGTCCCGATTCAGAAGAATTGCGGATATCTCGACTATAGCGGCCGGGTTGACTGGTCCAATCGTCGTTGTCAAATGCCAGCGTCACATAATCCCCGATAACCGGCGGCTCGTGGCGATCCAGGGCATCCCAGTCGGAACTTGCATT
>CAZHRR010000143.1:0-5864 GCA_964534955.1 uncultured bacterium | reverse complement strand
GAGGGAGAAAGTTCTGAATAGTAATGTCAGAACATTAAGTTGTGGAGTTTTAGTTGGAAGGCTTCTCTTTTTCCCCTCCTTGGCAAGCCTGCCCGACGGTAAGGCGGGGAGGGGTGCAGGGGTCGTCTGAGTATAGAACTTGTTGATTACAGTTAGTCGAACAATAAAAATGTTCAGCTTTGGGAATTGGATTTATGTTGACTAAAATACCTCCTGACAATCTGCCCTTGGCACGGCTGGGAGTTCAACTGCCGAACAGGAGTGGCGGTGGAGAATCAGGAAATATCAGTGGAAAAGTACAAAATAGTCAGTAAGTCAAACGGAACATATCTGGAGTGGGCCGATGAGTAATTTGTGGCAGAAACCGCTGGAGGAGTTCTCCAGCCGCGTACCGGTTTTTCCTCTATCTGATGTAGTATTTTTCCCCCACACTTTCCTGCCGCTGCATATTTTCGAGGAACGTTACCGAGCCATGGTAGTAGATGCAGCAGATGGGGAGAAGCTGATCTGTATGACACTCCTGAAACCCGGCTATGAAGAGGAGTACGAAGGGTCACCGCCCATTCACACTATCGGGACAATAGGTTTCATGCCGCTGAAAAAAGATCGTGCGGATGGGACGTCAGATATTCTGCTCGTAGGGATGGATAAAGTTAAGATCAAAGAAATCCCCAGCGACAAGCCTTACCGCATGGCAGAAGTGGAGATACTGAATGACGTCATCGGAGAGTCAGATCCGGCAGCACTTAAAGACAAGATATTTCAGCAGTTTGATTTACTGGGCAGTGATGACATTGTCGCAGTTGCTGCCCGATTCTTCCGGGAAGGCCTTGACTTCGAGATGGCTGTGAACCTTATTATTGCTCATCTTGCCATTGAACCGGAAGAGAAGCAGAAGCTGTTGGAGTTGGACGATCTGTCGCTCCGGGCGAAAGTCCTGCTTCAGTATTTGGAAAGTGGTCTAAGGGTAGACATGGCTGCTGACTTCGGAATTGGGTCTGCCGGCGACCTGAGAATGAATTAGCTTCCGGTAGGTTCAGCTCCCGGCTTAAAGATTCCCCTGTAATCCCAATTCATCTGCTTTTTCCTTTAAAGCATCAATAATAAACTGTATGTGCTCTGCCCGCTCCACGCCCAGTTCCTGAATCCCTTCCGCCACTTCGTCACGATTGACGCTGGCTGCGAAGGCTTTCTGCTTCAGTTTCTTCGTAACTGACTTGACCTTTACCTCATGGATGGACTTTGACGGCCGGACATAAGTAACAGCAAAGATGAAACCTGTAAGTTCGTCACATGAATAGAGTGCCCGCGCCATAAGCGTATCCCTGGGGATACAGGTATAATTGGCGTGGCTCATAATTGCTTTTCGGATCGTTTCAGGATAGCCCCGCTCCTTCAGGATTTTGCTGCCTTCGTAGGGATGTTCTTCAGCTGTAGGGTATCGCTCATAGTCGAAGTCGTGCAGCAGTCCTGTAATGCCCCAGATATCAGGATCATCATCATATTTTTCTGCCAGCTTCCGCATGATGTGTTCCACTGCCAGGGCATGCCGGCGGAGTGAATCGGATTGGGTGTATTCACAGAGCAGCTGCCATGCTTCCTCCCGGTTGGGGACATCTCTAAGTTGATCCTTCATGCTGCCTCCTGCCTGATAATATCCACTTTTGTCAGGTATCTCTGATCTCACCTGTCCAGATTACGCATACGAATGACGTGGGAATTATCTTTTTCAGCATATAAACGTTTTGGAAAGATGTGATCCTACATTCACTTGTCTTCAGGATTCCCGGTATGCTTATCTTTTGACAGATTCTCACCTTCTAAAAGGTTGTCGAAACGCCGGATTGTCGGATAAGCAAATTCAATGTCTGTATAATCGTGAAATTCTTTCAAAATATCTTCCCAGATGTTTGCTTCCGAAGATCTGCGACGCCGAGGTTCACAAAGATAGCGGACTGTCAGCAGAACTCCGCTTTCGGACACGGTTGTATAGACTATGGGAGTTAATTTGGAATAAAATATCATAAATTTTTTCGCCGCTTTTCTAATTCTTTGTTCTGCTAATTCTGACAGATGGGCTGAATGAGCATCCGATATTCTCTGCAGTATTTCCTTAGCCTTTTCCCAATTACTTTCAAATGTTACCATGACGGGTATCTCATTCCAGATATATTGAAATCCTTTGCTGTAATTGGCTAACGTTTCTGTAAAAATCTTTCCGTTTGGGATATGGATAATTCGACCGGTACTTTGATCAGCATCAACCCAGTTCCCAATCTCCATCAATGTAAACTGGAATATCCGCAGATCGATAACATCACCGGAATATTTGCCAATTTGGATTCTGTCACCCACTTCAAAAGGCCGTCTCCACAGGATAAACGCCCAGCCGGCAAAACTGGCGACGATATCCTTTAATGCAATGGCTATTCCTGCGGATAATAATCCCAAAAAAGTAGCGAGGGACTGAATTCCTTGGAACCATATACGCCCGACAAGAATGACTCCCAGAAAAACAGTAAGATATCCTGAATATTTCCGCCAGCGATAACGCAGCCGTACATCTTGGAGCTTAGCAATGACTGCTTTTTGAATAATTTTCCTTATGATCCATAGAAATATGATAATAACTAATGAACTGATAATTTTTGTCTGAACCGTTACACCAAGATACAGGTTTGATTCAATCCAGTTACTAATGTTCTGCAGCATAATCCTCCCTTAAGCCAGGATGCTTTCCTCTCCCGTACCTATTGTTAAGAGGCAGGTCGTATTTATCTTGATTAATCATCATCTTCGAAATCAAGTTTTTACCTGCCAGCCCTCCGCCAGCTTGCGGACGGGGCATGCTGGCCGGCTTTTAGATTTGATGTTTCCCCCGAAGATAAAACAGCCTGTCCCGAGTTATTATCGGGATAAATTTGTCCACAGGATCCTGCGGATAAAACGTAATCAGGATGATTTACATAATTACGTTTTAAATATTTACAGAATGTTGTGATTTCTCTATCCATAATTATTACAGAACTTAGTTCAGTTAGTACGTTAACTCATAAATTATTCAATTCAAAAGCTTCACACATCCTTTTATTTGATAATTTTGCACTGTTGAAGTGCATCATGCCATGCATTGATTTTTTCTTCCCGTCCTGTTATGGACATATGTGGATCATGTTCTACCTCAGCAGCCATAATTCTTTTTCCGACTTGCTCCTGCCACACCTGTTCAGCCACCAGCCGTGCCGCTCCCAAGCCTGTCATGTCCCTGTCGGAAGAGGTGTGAACGGGATGTTGGAGGAGGTCTGCAATGAACTGAACCAGAGGCGGACGTCCTGAGCCGCCGGATATGGTAATGTGGCGAATGTTAATATCACCTTCCGCCTGTATAATCTCACAGATATCATTCACGAGGAAACCGATTGACTCCATACCAGCACGCACTGCTTCATCAGGATTTGCATTATCCAGACCAGTCAGGAACGGTTCAAACTCGCCTGTCCAGTACGGCGCTGCAATGCCGTTCATTCCCGGCACCAGGACGCCTGGTGTTGTTCCGTGGCAGCGACTGTCCCACTTCATATCCTCATGGGAAATACCAAGATATCCTTCCAGCCAGCGAAAGAGTGAGCCCACACTGTTGACAGTTCCTTCCAGCAGAAAGTTTCGCTGAGTTTCTGTTGACCGGAGAATATTGGTGAGCAGTGACGGGACTATGACGAGGTCTGAATTAGAATTCACCTGAACCGATCCCGAGGTCCCGAAGTTCATGGCCACATCCCCGCTTTTCTGATGACCGTGACCGATCAGGGAGGCTTGCTGATCTCCCATAACGCACAGCAAGGGGAGGCCGCAATGGCGTACATCGCCAAAATTGCCGCTGGTTGGCGCTAACGGCGGAAGGGTGTTCTCGCTGATACCGAAGATATCCAGCAGCTCGCTGTCCCAACTGCCGGACTCCAGATTGAAGAAGAGTGACCGCCCGGCAATGGATTCGTCTACACGTGCCGTTCCTGTCAGGGAGTGAGTCAGGTAAGCGCTGAGAGGTCCGAAGAATGCAGTCCCGTCTTCGACTTGCGATTTCAGCTCAGGATCGTGATCGATACTGAAGGCAAACTTGGGTCCCCCGAAATGGGAACTAAGCGGCATGCCTGTTTTCGATTCGATGAGGGAATGGTGCTTCCTGAAGCAGTTGAGAATTTCCGATGCTCGAGTGTCCTGCCAGCTCATGGCAGGTGTCAGCGGCTCGACTGTCTCTTTGTCCCAGAACAGGAAGGTGGAACGCTGTACAGCCATCCCGATTGCCGCTGCCCGGAGTGATTGTTCGCTGCAGTATGTCATCATTTCATCAATCAGGCGTCTGCAGGTGAGCGCTATTTCCTGCGGATCGGTTTCTGCCCAGCCCGGTTTCGGCCTGTGGATGGCATGGCGGATTTTATGGCTGCGGATGACATTCAGATCCACATCGTAAACGAATGCCTTAGTGGCGGACGTGCCTTGATCTATAACCAGAATTACCTGCTTCATATCTGGAAAAAACTAGGAAATTTCATGAGGTTAGAGCACACATATCTAAAATAAATGTCATACAAGTCTTCTGGAAGTATTAAATATGATTTGCATTCAAAAATAGCCAGAAATACAAGCTTTCCCTCTGTGTCTACTCCCAGATACCACCCCCTCTTGTTTTTCTCCCCCCTCGAGGGGGAGAAGGTCATACCGGACACTCTAATATCAGATTCTTGCACAAGATATTGGCTGTCTACCGCCTGCCTGTCGTAACGAAAGTGTAGACAGGTAATGCTATGAAGGTAGGTCTGTCGCAACGATAATGTAGACAGGAAATGCAATGTAGGCACGGCCCTCATTCTTCAGGAGCAGAAGGGAGTGCAGAACTGTTTGAAGCTAGACTACCGAGAACTCCTCTCCCTTGGTGGGAGAGGACAAAGGTGAGGGGGATCTGTTCTCTCTCGGGAGTTTTCTCGAGATAATAGCGACGAGATTCATGGTAAGATTGAATCTGATTTACACTGTTTAGGACAGCAATGAAGTTAGAGTGCAACCCGGCATGGGCCGGTTTACCCATCAGGAAATGGTGATGTGGTAAAGTTCTTCGAATTCTTGAGTGGGCAGTATGTGGATGGCGTCCCAGGTAAGTTTGTCGCAGACCCGGGCACAGATCTGACAGCCGATACATTCATCCCAGCGGACTTGAACGGGTGGTATAGGAATGCCGTATTTATCAGCGGGGACAGTCTCAATGCAGTCCACCGGGCAGAAGGGGACGCATACCCGGCAGCCGGTGCAGTTGTCTTCATCCACTACAGCCATAAGCTTCGGCCGCTTTTTCTTCCGGCGGGGATCACCTGCCAGCTCAGGAACCTTCTTGTAGTGTTCGTATGGTTTTGCTGTCTTTACTGCCATGATTGTTCTGCTTTTGGCCGGAAAAATTAGGTGCCGGTCAGGGGAGATTCAAGGGAAAGTTTGTCTAACTCACCCCCGCCTGTCCGCCCGTCCAAGCCGTTCGGACGGGAACGGCTTAGTCGGGCAGGCCGTCCTCCGACTACCGTCGGAGTCCACCCCTCTCCCCGACACTCCGTGTGCGATCTTCGACTTACGAAACAAAGGGGAAACCATAAAGCAAAAATAGCCATCATAGCAGGATGTTGTGCAGAAACTGTAAAACCAAAACCTGCCAGGCAGGGAAGTGCTCGACTCGATATTTTCCCCTCCTTACGAAGGAGGGGTGCAGGGGTGGTCTGCACTTATAAACTGGTTGCAATTGGCAAAATCAGGTGACGTATATGGGAGATTAAAGGGAAAGTTGCCGGTTGAATGGCTAGTTCTCGGATAAAATGCTTCTCTCC
>CAZHRR010000142.1:0-5880 GCA_964534955.1 uncultured bacterium | reverse complement strand
CCCCGCAATCAAGATAATTCATAATCTACTTGGCAAGAATTCAAGAATCAAAGTTTATGATCCAAAAGCGATGGAAAACACACATAGAATATTTGGAGAACAGATCGAATACTCTGAAAACATTCAGGCCTGTCTTGAATCCTCTGATTGTTGTATAATTGCTACAGAATGGAATGAGTTTAGAAACTTGATAAGTAATGATTTCGAAAAAATGAATAGACCTATTGTAATCGATGGCAGGAATATCATGAAAGATAGAAGTGGGTCCTATGAGTATCGTCGAATAGGTTTACATAAACAACATGAAAATGAATTCAAATGAATTCGGTAGTTTTATATAAAACTCCTTTGAACTGATAGGCAATGGACTCAAGTATTCGGGAGCCTTCCTCTAAACGAACAACACTAACAATCGATCCAGACGTAAAATTAGTCTTTAACTACTCTTTAACCCAGTTTCCTTCGAAAAATACATCAGAGCACCTGAAGACTCTGTTAATGACCAAATTCGGAAAAAATGACTGGGACCTCCTATTCAGAGCGGCTTCTGAATATTACAGGCGATGTATAACCCATGACAAACCATTCATCCAAATATGTAAAACTTGTGGTGAAGCCTTATGCGAAGACTGTGACCTCTCAGAGCATGAAGGCCACGTTATCGAGTATTACTGTGCACGACACGAGATATCTTACGAAAGACAATGTTACCTTTGCGAAAAAGAATCCTGGGAAACAAAGGTTCAAGTCGAGGGGCTGTCAGCTGATGATCTCGAATATGGAATCAAGAATAACCAAGAACTCGTGATAGTGGACGTCCGAGGCGCGGCTCAAGCTGAAACTATCGAAAACGCATACCACATACCCTATCACAATTTCCGAAAAGAGACCGACATCAACAAAGAACTCCAAGAGTTAGTAAAGAAAAACCCTGATGTCACATGGATAACATACAGTCAAGGAAGGCTTGGACACTCTGACTCAATGAGAGGGTGGCTAGCTACTCTTGACCTCAAGGTAAAGTACCGTGTAAAACAGGCGTTCTACCTCAAAGGAGGATTCAGCAACTTCGAAGCGGAACATCCCGAATTATGCGTCCAGAAAAAAAGTGATTAAAATGAAAGAAATAATCATAGATGGAGCGAACGTAAGCTTCATCACCGGAACAAAAAAGCGTAGTGTCAAAAGGATCGAGATTGCTATCGGTCAACTCGATCCAAAAGCAGACTGTGTAAAAGCGGTCTTACCGAGCTATTGGAACCAGAATAAAGAAAGGGTAATGCGCGCGCGCCTGGACAAGCTAGTTCGTGAAGATAAGATGGTCTTTGTAAATAAAGACGACGACTTCTATATGATAAATTACTGTGTAAAAAACGACTCCTATCTTCTTACAAACGACAAACTACGAGATCATAGGAAAAAGAACTGGTGGACACCCAAACACGAGACATGGGCGAGGACTCACCTTCTCGATTATGAAATAATAAACGACACTCTACTTCTGAGCGAAAAATCCGAGCAGATACTAAATCGAGCTTCGACAGACCTGCGCAACTCGCCCCCTCAACTCACAATGGAGGCTGAATGAAAATGAAAATTCTCATCACGGGGAGCAGTGGTTTAATTGGAACCTCAGTTTGTCGGAAAATGTTCGAAAGAGGCTTTGAGCCAATAACAATGGACCTCAGGCAGTCTCCCGACCCGGATTTTCAACCCCAGTTTACTGATATAAACGATCCAAACGAGGTTAAGAAAGCCATTAAGGATGTACAGGGGGTCATCCACCTCGCAGCCATCTCCCGAGTAATAGACGGAGAGAAGTATCCTAGTCTTTGTAGGAAAACCAATATCTATGGATCGGAGAACATCTTCAAAGCTGCTACAGAGTCTTCTCTCCATCCTTGGGTGATATACGGAAGCAGTCGGGAAATCTACGGAGAACCAGAAACCATACCCGTTTATGAAACTCATCCTGTGAATGCAATCAACGTATATGGGGAAACAAAAGTCCATACTGAGAACAACCTGAGAAGTTCGCGCGGAATTAATTCTATAATATTCAGGTACTCAAACGTTTACGGATCCGTGTATGATCACAAGACCAGGGTGATCCCTGCCTTCATGAGAGGAGCCCTCCTTGATCAACCATTGAGAGTAGACTGTCCTAATCATGTCTTCGATTTCACCTACGTTCAGGACGTTGCGGAGGCCACGGTTCGAGGTGCCGAAGCGCTCATTAACGATCGTATTCAAGGGTGTACTACATTCAATGTTTCACCTGGCATAGGTACGAGCCTAACTGAACTCGTAAATATAGTAGCAGGTGTAACTGGAAAAGAGGTAACAACGGTTCCAGGAATCAAACGAGACTACGATGTAGGACAATACATAGGTGATTCTAGCCATCTAAAGAAAGTACTAGGCTACCAGTGTCAGACAAGTCTGCTCAAAGGACTCCAACTACTTTATGAAGATTATCTAGCCTCTAAGGAGGTCTAACATGAGGATTCTTGAAGTTAATCATGGATATCCTCCAAGGTATAATGCTGGTTCAGAGATTTACACACAAACAACCGCATTAGGTCTAGCGTCAAGAGGACACATTGTTGCTGTATTTACCCGTGAGGAGGACCCATACCGCCCCGATTTCACTATATCACAAGAACCAGATGAACTAAACGAAACTATTACAGTTTTTCTGGCAAATCATGCCCGAAGTAGAGACCGATATCAGCACAAAGCCATGGATCAAGCCTTCAAAACTGTATTAAAAGAATTCAAACCAGAAATCGTTCACATAAATCACCTTAACCATCTATCAGTAGGCATTCTACAAGTAGCACACGATGAACAGATACCCATTATTTTTACCCTTCACGATTACTGGTTAGCATGTCCAAGAGGACAATTCATACAAATGGCTTTAGGTGAACCCCAAGTGTACCCCGAATGTCCTGGACAAGAAGACGAGAGATGCTCAAACCACTGTATGTCAAGAATATGGGGTGGAGTAAATACAACGGAAGACCACCTCTACTGGACAAAATGGGTCAACACCCGTATGAAGGAGATAAAAAGACTCACCAAACTAGTTGATTTATTCATAAGCCCTTCTCATCACCTCAGAAATAGACTAATAACTGAACTAAACCTTCAACCCGAGAAAGTAATCTATGAACCATACGGTTTTGATTTATCTAGACTAGAAGACAGGTCTCGTGAAAATGAAAGTGGTCATACCTTCGGTTATATCGGACGAATAGTATCCGCAAAGGGAATCGACCTTCTAATCAAAGCCTTTGGACGCACAACAGGAGAAGCAAGACTAAGAATCTGGGGACGACCAAACAAACAAGACTATCCCGCCCTAAAACGAATATCAAACACAATCCCACATGACCGAGCAGAAAAAATCGAATGGCTACCTGAATACCAAAACAAAGACATAATCACAAAAGTCTTCAATAAAGTCGACTCCATCGTGGTTCCATCCATCTGGGACGAGAACTCCCCCCTGGTTATTCAGGAAGCTCTCCAAGCAAAGGTCCCTGTAATTACATCCGACAAGGGTGGAATGAAGGAGCTAGTTAAACATGGCGTTAACGGTTGGAACTTTAAACATAGGTCTGAAGAAAGCCTTGCCGACGCTATGCAAAACGCAATAGATAACCCTGAAGCTCTTGTTCAGGTTTCAAAACGAGGTTATCTTGGATCAACAACTGGTGAAATCCATAGCATAACCAATCACATCCAGAAGCTTGAGAAATTATTCGAATTGCATGGAGGTATTAAATGAAGCTTCCAGGCCCTTGGCGAATAACGTTTGACACAAACCCCGACGACTGTAATATGAGTTGTATAATGTGTGAGAGATTTAGCAAATATGCCGATCCGGGTACTAGTAAACCTAGAAGAATGAGATACGAAATAATCGAAACAGCCGTAAATGACGCCATTCCCCTTGGACTCCGCGAAATTATACCCTCCACGATGGGTGAACCTTTACTCTATAGCGATTTTGACAAAATAATTAAATTGTGCAGAGAAAAAAATCTCAAACTCAACCTAACAACCAATGGAACCTGGCCAGGAAAAACCGTAACCGAATGGGCAGAACTTCTTTGCCCAGTTTTATCCGATGTGAAAATATCGTGGAACGGAGTCTCACCTACAATTCAGGAATCAATAATGCAAGGATCAAGATATGAAAAACGAGTCCAAGACCTTTACACTTTCATAGACGCCAAGAATGAGATTAATCCCGAAAAGTGTACGGTGACACTTCAATGTACTTTCATGAAAAGAAACCTAACAGAGATTCCTGGAATAGTCAAATTGGCAATTAAGTTTGGTGTAGATCGTGTTAAAGGGCATCATATTTGGGTTCACTATCCAGAGTTGAGAAACGAAGACTTGAGAAGTAGTAGACATCTGAGGAAGCTTTGGAATGAAACAGTGAATGAATGCTGGGAAATCAAAGAATCTCTGGGTTCAAATATTATCTTAGAAAATTTCACGCCTCTTCCTGAGCAACTAGGAGTTGGGCTTCCCGCTGAATGGGTATGTCCTTTCCTTGGTAATGAACTCTGGATAAACGCTGAAGGAAGAATTGACCCTTGTTGTGCACCTGACGCAGAAAGAAAAGCACATGGTCTGTTTGGTTTTGTAAGAACTACTGGAGATTTGCGCAAAGCTTGGGAAAGTGAAAAATACATTGGGTTAATCGAAAGTCAAGGAAGCAACCCTCTTTGTATGAAATGTAATATGAGGAGACCAAAGGAGTTGATCAATTGAATACATGGCAAGAATCCCGACCCTCTAGATGGGGGACCCATCACATCACCAAGAATGGATCACTTTATGAAAATCGCTTCGAAGCGGTGCTTTCATTCCATGAACCAGGATTAGCGCCAGTATGCCTAGATGGAAAATGGTATCATATCACCCCTGATGGAAAACCTGCATACAAACACGTCTATGACGAAGCCTTTGGATACTACAACAGAAGAGCTGCTGTAAGATTAAACGAGGATTGGTTCCACATTCATCCCGATGGTCAAAGACTCTATGACACAACTTATTCTTGGTGTGGTAATTATCAAAACGAATTATGTACCGTACGTGACTGGAAAGCACAATATTTCCACATTAATCTTGATGGAGACTGCGCTTATGATGAAAAGTATCTCTATGCCGGCGATTATAGAGAAGGATACGCTGTAGTAAAAAACAATCAAGGATGTACACATATCGATGCAGTAGGCCATTTACTCCACGAGGTTTACTTCGAAGACCTCGGTGTGTACCATAAAGGATATGCAACCGCAAAAGATACCTTTGGATGGTGTCATATAGATAAAACAGGAATCCCTCTTTATTCCCAACGATACAAACTTGTTGAACCTTTCTACAATGGATACGCCTATTGCGAAAAACTTGATGGTACCAAAATAAGAATAAAACCAAATGGCGAAATCAAGGAAATAATCAGTGATCAAACAAGAAATGATGAGCTGAAACTCCTACTTATTGGCAATATCAGCTCGGGCAAAACAACCATTGGAAGGAAAATACAATCTCGTCTTGGATACGATTTTGTCGAAATTGACGAATGTAGGAGACAGTTAGGAGATGACACTGTCTCGGGAGAATACCGTGCTTGGAACTACTTTATTTCCAGGTGTGAAGAATCGAGGGGAACCATCCTGGAGTTTTCAGGAGGAGGTCCCCACGCACATAATATCGCAAAAGCATTAGAGAACTCGAATCTTAAAACACACATATTATGGCTTGATCTCCCAGCACAACTCTGTCTTAAAGATTCTCTACAAAGAAACTTCGACTCACCTTATCTCTACAAGCTGGGAGACTTGGGAGAAC
>CAZHRR010000141.1:0-6102 GCA_964534955.1 uncultured bacterium | reverse complement strand
ACCAAAACTATCCCAATCCGTTCAATCCTGTCACTACTATTGCCTACGATTTACCGGAAGATGGCCAAGTAACTCTGGTTATTTACGATGTTCTTGGTCAGGAGTTGGCGCAGCTGGTGAATGAGGAACAGCCTGCCGGTATGTATAGTTATCGTTGGAACGCTTCAAGTGTAGCCAGTGGTGTTTACATCTATCGACTGACAGCTGGCGGAAAGAACCAAACCTCCAAGATGATTCTTGTGAAATAGTGTGACAGGGCTCAAGGGATTATTATTAGTGGTGAAAACATCGTTGTTTTAACAATCTCGGTGAGTAAATTTGATTTGATGATTTATCTTCAAAACTTTAATTCAGCAGGTATTAACAGTTAGTAAGGAGGAGTTAAAATGTCACGTACTCTAACGGTAATAGTTACAGTAGTCTCTTTCTTGGGTTTTGCGTCCGTATCAACAGGACAGACGCTTTGTCCCCCATCTAATCTTGTAGCAGGTGGCGCGGATAGCGAAGTTTTTCTCACATGGACTGAGCCTAATTTTGAAGGCGGAAGTGGTGATTGGGAGCTTCTTGCCGATCTGGCAGCGAACGCTGATTGGGAAGCAAGCAGTGTTGATCTGAGTTCCTACGCCGGTTCTATTATCCAAATTGCCTTCCATCATGATGATGGTGGAGCTTGGGCAGATGGAGCGGGAGTGGATGACGTAGTGATTTCAGCTGATGGAAGTGACATCGTTTCAGCTAACTTTGACGATGGACTGCTTCCTGACGGTTGGTCCATAGAAACTCCCGGTGTTGGCTGGGAGTTTGCCAATGCTGATTATTTCAACAGCAACAGTGCAAACTATATCACATTTCCTGAACACGGTGTTTTTGCCGGTAATGATGATGATGGTAACGGCTCAAGCAACATTGCCGATGACTATCTGATTACCCCGACACTTGACTTGACTGGTGTCACCTCAGTAGCTCTTGATCTCGTTTATTGGCACTCCGGACAATACGGCGGTGTAACCACTGTGGAAGTACGAGTTATTGAAGCTGCTGACTGCGGAACTTTCTCACACTATATCGTCTATCGTGACGGCTCTGAAGTAGATACTACAACAGATGCGGTTTATACCGATACGGATGTAATAAACGATACTGAGTACTGCTACACAGTAACAGCACAGTATAGTGAAGGTGAATCTTCTCCTACTAACGAAGCGTGTGCTACACCCGCTGAGATGTATGTGGCTACTCTTCCTATCAGTGAAGACTTCGAGGGTGCCCTTGGTGAAGGTTGGGGACAGGAAGTTTCTGAAGGAGCCCCGGCAGAATGGTCATTTGGTTCGAACGGTGCCATTCCGCCCGGCGACGGCAACTATGCTTGGATCAATGATGATGAAGTTGGATCCGGAACACCCGGCTACATCGCCACGCTGCATACACCTATGTTCAGTACAGCTGATGGTGGTATTATCCTCTTATCATTTGACTACGTATTTAATGAATTAGGTGACCAATTTGATCTGGTTTCTAGGCTCCCAGGTGGTGATTGGGAGTTACTGATGCCCTTGCCAGGAGTACTGAGTTGGACCTCTATGACTATTGATGTAACCGATGTAATTGGCAGCTTGGGTGCCGTACAAATCGGTTTCCAGTACAATGATTTATCTTCATGGGCCTGGTGGCTTGGTGTTGATAACGTTGCCGTGGGCTCTATGACCGAGGTATCTATTAGCGGTAACGTTTCCTCATCTCTTACCAGTGGTCCTCTGGAGGGTGCTGAAGTTTCTGCTGATGAAGGAGATTTCGGTTTTGAATATACAACTACCACGGACGCTTATGGTGATTATGACATCACTGGATTGAGCGGAACATACACCATCACAGTTCGAGCTGATGGACACCAAACCGCAACAGTAGAGAACATAGATGCCAGTAACGGTGCTATTGTGGACTTTGTACTTGATCCGGATCTACCCGGTGTAGTAGGTCTCGCTGCCGCAGATGCCGCAGACAAGAGTATCCAACTTGAGTGGTTGGAACCCGGCTCTGTGTCTGAGTATG
This sequence comes from uncultured bacterium, assembly GCA_964534955.1. Classification (GTDB taxonomy): domain Bacteria; phylum Fidelibacterota; class Marinisomatia; order Marinisomatales; family UBA2128; genus UBA2128. The sequence goes on along the minus strand of CAZHRR010000141.1, from coordinate 4,053 downwards.
AGCTTTTCTACCACGACGATGATTATGAGTCACAGCTTGGCTGCGGAGGTGGATGCTGGCTCGGGACAAAGATGACTCCTCCGGCCTATCCGGCGACTCTTGTGGGCGTTTTTATGGCTTTCCAGGGTGATGCTGGCACTACTTCCGGAAACATGCAGGTGTACGTTGATCCATCTGGAAGTGGGGATCCGGCCAACAACGCCGAGCTGGTATGGGAGAGTGATCCTTTTGCCGCTCCTCCGGGTGAGTACTACATTGAAATCCCCGGTGTTGAGATAGAGTCTGGTGACTTCTATCTGATGCATAACGAACAAGGTAGTGGTTTTTCAGGTATTGCTTTGGATGAAAGTGGTGGATACACTGACCGGATGTTCTACGCCAATACGGATGGGTGGTATCTCATATCTGACGCAGGATACCCTTTCAACTACTTCCAGACTGCATATATAGTAGGTGTTCCTCCTGGTATTCAGGGTCCAGCACTGGCTGAACGGTCTTCTTCCAATATCCGGATGGCTACCCCTCAAAGGTACAAGCAGATGCTGAACAGTGCGGATATATCCATAAAGGATAAATCACAAATCGTGGAAGTAAACGCAGATCTTAATCCAGCTTTCGTACTGGAGTCCATTGATGAGTATTTCACAGATCCTGAAACATGGGCCACATACGGCAGTGCTGATTCACCTGATCGTGATTCAACTATCACAGCTCTCGAGGTTTACCGCGATGATTCCCTCATTGCTACTCTTGGCGGTGATGAGTTGTCGTACCTTGATGCAGATACAGATCTAGTGTACGATCAGGAGTACTGCTACTATGTGCGAACTCAATGGTACATCGGTGATTACGATGCCACTGTGTATGGTCGTAATTCCAACACCGCTTGCGCCATTCCGCGCCTGCTGGGTGATGTGAATGGTGATGGTTACGTAACGGTTGAGGATATTGTAATTGTCATTGACTTCATCCTCGAATTGGCTGATCCTGATGAGCTTGAATTCATGATGTCTGATGTTAATGTTGACGGAGAGATCAACATACTCGATGTAGTGAAGATGGTTGATATCATTCTTGGCAGGGCAGCAGGAAATGCCCGTACTACAGCATCGAATGGCGATGCTCTGTATGAGATTATAACTACATCCTTCGCTGGCAGCTATCCCACCCTCGACGTAGCTTTAAGGTATGATGGCGATCTGGCTGGTGCGCAGTTTACTCTGCGATATGATGAAAACCGAATCACACTGGGTGATCCTGTACTGACCTTTACAGATGCAGCCGTGTTTGCCAAGGTGACTGCACCCGGCGAGATGACAGTGTTAGTCATCAACCTAAGCGGGGATTATCTCGAACTACCCGAAGGAAGTTTCGTCAGCTTCCCTGTTGAGATGGCTGAAGAGCTGATTAACGGGCAGATGCAATTCGATTTTGTGTCTGCTGTCGCTGCAGGACCGAATGGACAGAATATTACAACTTCGTCTCGCTCGACGAGTATTGATCTTAATCCTGTGCCTGAGTCCTATGCTCTGCACCAGAACTTCCCAAATCCTTTCAACCCGGCGACTAGCATTCGTTTCGACCTGAAGGATGCAGGTATAGTGGATATTGCAGTATACAATCTGCTGGGTCAGAAGGTGAAGACTCTGGTGAATGGAGATTTAACTGCCGGTTATCATGATGTTGTCTGGAATGGGACAGACAATCATGGCGCTCAGGTAGGTGCAGGTGTTTACATCTACTCTCTCTCCAGTGAGCACTTCAATCAAACACGGAAGATGATTCTCCTGAAGTAGATTAACAAACGTAAATTCATAAAAAGCCCTTCTCTTCGGAGAGGGGCTTTTATTATCTTGATTGGTTCCCCAGATGCCACCCCCTCCCAGTTCCCTTGATAAGAAAAAAGAGGTTTCCCTTCCAGTCAGGACTGTGGCAACCTAACATGTTTCCGCTCCGTACTCCGATTATATTTGCTATTGAAAACTCAGGCAGGTTTGATAAGACCAGACCACCCCATCCCCTGCCTGAATGATAGAAAAATGGATTTATATTCAGAAATAGTTCGATATACAAGCATTAACCCCGTGAAATAAATTTGAGATTTAGATTCGCCATTTCACAGGGTTAACACAGTGTCAGCACCCAAATACCACCCCCTCTTGTTTTTCTCCCCCATCTAAGGGGGAGAAGGACACACAGGACATATGAATCTCACTGTTTTTGCAACCACTGTTGGCAGAACTGCTTGAAAGAATATAACCAAGAACTCCTCTCCCCTGGTGGGAGAGGAAAAAAAGGAGAGGGGGGAACTGCCCTCTTTCCTGCCCGCCCTCATTCTTCGGGAGCAGGCGGGTCAAGAGTTTCTTAGTGACAATTGCTACGAGTCGAGTGTAATGGTCATTTTGGATATTTACAATACTACTTTGGTCAGCATGTTTTATTATGGGAAACTTTTATCAATCTTTCTCATAGAAGATGTAAATTCAAATGAAGGGAGATAGAATGAAACGAATTGTAATACCAGTGATGACTTTGGTTATGCTCTCGACTTTAGCTGCCGGATTGCCCGCTGCTAAAGAGCTGAGTGATACCTTTGTATCTGTAGTGGAAAAGGTTAACGCGGCAGTGGTTACTATCACCAGCGAGAAAGTGTTTACTCATGAGGGGGAAATGTTCCGCCACCCATTTGAAGAGTACTTTGGGGATGACTATTTCCCGTTTCAGTTCAGGCGTCCTGATAAAGAATACCGGAGTCAGGTGCTGGGCTCAGGTGTAATTGTTGACGACCGAAATGGATATATCCTTACTAATAATCATGTTGTGAAAGAGGCGGACGAGATCACTATTTTGCTTATGGATGAGCGTGAATACAAAGCGGATGTAATCGGTAAGGACCCCCAGAGCGACTTGGCTGTGTTGAAGATAGATGCTGATAATCTTACAGCTGTTGAGTTAGGTGATTCTGATGAACTTGATGTGGGGGAGTGGGTACTGGCCATCGGCAGCCCTTTTTCGGCTGAACTGAGTCATACCGTAACAGCTGGAATTGTGAGTGCTAAAGGCCGCAGCCGTATCATTGATGGAACCAGCTACGAAGATTTTATTCAAACCGATGCAGCTATCAATCCCGGGAACAGTGGTGGTGCTTTGGTTGACCTCGACGGCAAACTTGTAGGTATTAACACAGCCATTGCTACGGGAGGTTTTTCCCGGGGGAACGTAGGTGTAGGATTTACCATTCCAATCAATCTTGCTCGCCGTATCATGGATGCACTTATCGCAGACGGGAAGGTTATTCGGTCTTGGCTGGGCGTCTATATTCAAGATGTTGATGACGGTATTGCCCGTGCCTTAGGACTGGAAGACAGACAGGGTGTCATTGTTACACGTATTGTTGAGGGGAGTCCAGCGGAAGGAGGAGGTGTGGAGATCGAAGATATTATCGTGGAGTTCGACGGCACTAAAATCCGGGATGCCGCTCACCTCAAGAATGTTGTTTCATCCACTTCCCCCGGTTCAAGGTCTATTGTACAGGTCATCAGGAATAAAAAGAAAAAGACTCTTTTAGTTGACCTTGTTGAACTTCCACAGGATGTGACTGTATTTGCCTCTTCCCTGACGAGCGGTAATTCTCTGGGTATTAAAGCTCAGGAACTGACGTCAGAATGGCGCCAGCGCCTCCGGCTGGATGAGGATGTTCTGGGTGTAGTTGTAGCTGACGTAAGCAGTAGAAGCGCCGCAGCAAAGGCTGAAATTCAGACTGGTGATGTGATTAAGAGAATTGGTGATACTGTAATAAGGGATATGGATGACTTTAGGACAGCTGTAACCAATATTGACGAAGGGGAGGCAGTTCTGTTTCTTATCCTCAGACAGGGATACGCCAGATTTATTACTGTGGAAAACGACTGAACAAAACCCGGTTTTAGTTTAAAAGAAGGGGCTTTTGTAGCCCCTTTTTTTCATCAGAGAGTCGCTTAATTACAAAAATTTCTGTTGTAATCCCTCAGTTACGGGTAGTATATTTTTTATCAACAAGTGGTTCTGATATCA
>CAZHRR010000140.1:0-6140 GCA_964534955.1 uncultured bacterium | reverse complement strand
TATATCTTTACGATTGACTTTGTTACTCGAATGTTCAGACAAAACCTTCCAAATAAACGCTCTATAACAGTTTATCTACATACCCGTACGTCCTGAAGTGATGTTTTAATAATTCAATGATTAGTTTGAGTAAGCGGTAGTTTCTTGCTTTTTGCTATAACTCTTCGTAAGCTTGATAAAGAGAGCTAAATATCATAAAATGGAGTTTGCTGTTGGCAAAGGAGCGAAAATTAGCACATTCTTGTATCCTCACCGGCTGCAATCCAATTAAGTTAAATACATAGAACAGGGAGAATACAACAATGAAAATAACTGGTACAATCACAACGATAGTTCTTTTACTGCTCGGAGTCGTTTTCTTCGTCGGCTGTGAGGAGGAAGAAGAAGCAGAAGAGGTTAATCCTCTCGTTGGTACGTGGGATATGAGTAATATGGAGCAAAGCTCCACTTATTATGCTGACACTGATGACTATGCAGCCTATGGAATTACTGACGGTATGGAGCTTGGACAAGGTGCCATGACTTGGACCGAATTCAGTGACTTGGGTGTATCAGCAACAGTCGATCTGAAGGATGACTTTACATTCACCTTGTCAGGGTATCTCCCAGTTTCAAGTGATACTCTGGGTTATGATCCTACAATTGTTCCATTAAACGATCTGGGCACGTGGGAAGCAGCAGCAGATTTAAGCACCCTGATAATAGACGGTGGAACTTATGACTTGGGTGGGGCTCTCACGCTTGATGATCAGGACGACCCAACAGTCATCTCTATGTACTACACTGAAACAGATGCTCCTGATACTGTTGTTGTCATTATTGATGCCGATCAGGATGGAACCCCTGAAACACCTCTTCCTGATTTCCCTATCACCGAGGATAGTGAGACAACACTTGGGTGGACTAAGCAGTAGTAATCCTACCAGATTAAAGCGACTGTCAATCCCAACAAAGCTTAGCAAGGGACAGGTCAGGGATTATTAGATTGATCTGTCCCTCTATAGCTATTAATGCATTTTAGTCAGGAGAAAATTCAATGATAAATAAAATCTTCACTATCACCATTATTGTGTTACTAGCTGGAGTTGGATTTAGTTACGCAATGGTGACAAATACAAACCAGAGCGCAGAATATATCCGCCTTATGAATCGTAATGCCTCAACAAATCTGGACGCAGCTTTATTCAATCCTGCCGGACTCACAAAGCTGGAAAACGGAATTCACCTCTACTTGAGTAATCAAACCATCTGGCAAACAAAAACTGTACAGACTACATTTCCTTCATACAACACTGATACGTTCACCGGAGAGACTTTCGTACCTGCCTTTCCAAATGTGTACTTTGCATATAAAAAAGACAAGCTTGCCTTTTCTGCAGGGTTTATGCCCATCGGTGGTGGCGGCAGCGCAGATTTCCCGAACGGTTTGCCAACGTTTGATTACCAGCTGGCAAAACTGGTAGGGTTACCAGCGGGACTGATTGATCCGTCATTGCAACAGTACGGTTTGATTACCGGGTATTCCGTTGACGCCGGATTTGTCGGATCATCAATCTACTTTGCTGGTCAAGGAAATATTGCCTACGCACTGAATAATATGGTGTCAGTGGCCTTCGGTTTTCGTAGCGTTTATGCTCTGAATACTTATGTAGGGGCACTGGAAAATGCTGTATTTGCTGCAGAAAATGGTGACATTACCGGTGTTATTCCCGATATGGAAGTGGATTCAAAACGAACAGGTTCAGCCTATACTGCTATTGTAGGTATGAATATTGCACCGCTGGAAGGTCTCAATATCGGTTTCAGGTACGAGCACATTACCAAACTGCAAGTCAAGGCCAGCACTAAGAAAGACGATACTATCCTATTAGGTGAACCAGGCATGTTCCCCGATGGAGTAACGTATAATGAAGATATCCCTGCTCAAATAGGTGCCGGGATTTCTTACCAGTTTAATCCTCAAATAAGAACAGAGATTGGCTTTAATTACTTCATGAACTCCCAATGTAATTGGGATGGTGATGAAGAAAAGGTAACGGATGATTTTAATACTGGCATAGGAATTGAGTATTCTATCAATGAAATCCTAGCTATAAGTGTTGGGTATCTTTTTTCCACAACGGGAGCCACAGATGAGTACCAGACCGACTTGGATTACAGTCTCCCCTCTCAGACTTTCGGAAGTGGGTTGAAATACACTTTGAATCCCACTACAGCACTAAGTCTAGGGGTGTCAAACACCTTCTACAAGGACGGCCAGAATGATGATGTAGGGACAAACTTTGAGGAGCGGTACAAAAAGACAGCATTCGTAATTGCGCTGGGTGTACAACATAAATTCTGAGTTAATGCATAAGTCGGATGATTGGGTGAAAATCATGTAACTATCTGCCTTGAATTAAAATCAACCACCAAATCCGCGTTAATGGCGGTTGTTGTCACCATTAGTATCGTCAGACTACTTTATTTAAGAAAGCCATACCTGAAACTGTTGAAAAACCTTATTTTCAACAATAGATGACCTCCATTCAGAATAAAGTTGCTATCATCATGTTTTTATGTACCTTCTTATCGGCCCAGGAGACAGGCCAGATTTCAGGGGTGGTAGTAGATGAGAGGTCCAAAAGTCCTTTAGCAGGCGTTAATGTGTTGATTGAGGGGACGTTCATCGGCACAGCGACTGATAATCAGGGACATTTTGTAATCCCAGGCCTCACACCTGACACATACAATGTAGTTGTGAGTATGATCGGATACCGTAAAGAGCTTATCAGGGACATTACTGTAGAGTCCGGCAGCGAAAATAATCTTGATATTAGATTGAAGCAAGGCGTGCTTGCTTCGCCTGCAGTGATTGTCACAGCTTCCCGACGAGAACAGGATATTATGGAAGTTCCTCTCTCTGTGTCTGTAGTAGGATTTAGCGAAATCCGACAAAAAGCCGCTGTCAGCTTAGAAGAAGTTCTCCCGTATGAGGTGGGTGTTAACACTGTAAAGGGACAATTGAATATACGTGGTTCATCGGGCTATACTATGGGAGTTGGTGAACGTTCCCTGCTGCTTCTCGATGGTGTACCCCTTTTGGGAAGCGCAGCAGGAAATATTACCTGGTCCATAATCCCCACCTCAGAGATTGCCCAGGTGGAAATCGTCCGGTCCGGTGGATCCGCCTTATACGGCTCTAGCGCTCTAGGAGGAGTTTTGAACATTATTACCCGTAATCCGCCAGCAACTACCGAAACCCGGCTAAGAGCGAAGATTGGCGGCTATAGTCATCCAAAATACAAACAGTGGTATTGGCGTGATAACCCGGGTATGTTCTACACGACTGAATTGACCCATGCCTATCCGTTCGGTCCACACGGCTTTTGGATTCGGGCTCAACGGCGCTTCTCCGATGGCTATACCCAATTGAACTGGATGGAACTCGATAATATTACCGGGAAAATTAAATTGAACTTCAGTCGTCGTTTCAGTGCCTCACTTTACGCGAACTACTATGCTGATCACAGAGGTTTGGATTCACAGTGGAGAAGTGCTGCTGATCCTTTTGAAGCTCCCATTGGTGATCAAGATGACTATGCAGAAGGGAGCAAGCTGAACATTAATGGATTCTTCAACTATATCTATTCTCCCAGAGTACTAGTAAAAGTAAAGGGAGCAATGTATAATGTTAATTGGCAGAATTTCGGAAGGACCAATCAGGACTTCTCTAATGAGCGAAAGTACTTTGGGGAGTTAATTTTTACTACGAACTGGTCCAAATCTCTAAGTATTACAGCAGGGATGGTACTACACCGTGCCGCGATTGACGCTCGCATTTTTGGTGACCATAACAGTTTTTCTACGGCTGCTTATCTACTTGCTCAGCAGCGCCTTACTCGTGCGGTTACTTTGTCAGCTGGAGCGCATTGGGAAGACTACCAGGTGGATAATGAAACCCTGGACCAATCACTGGTTCCCCAAGTAGCCCTAAACTGGAAGCACAATAACTGGCTGTCGGTACGGGGTTCTGTTGGGTGGGGCTTTAGAGTCCCCACAATAGCGGAATTGTTTTCACATTCACAGCTGAATGTATTCACTATTGAGCCTAACCCTGATCTTAAAGCCGAGACGAGCGTATCCTATGAGACCGGTGCTACTTTCATGCTGTCCGGCAGAGGTTGGAAACCAAACCTGAAAATTGATATCAGCTTATTCCAGAACAGATTTAAGCAATTGATAGAACCCCTACCCGATTCTGTTGGAATCATTCACTTTGAAAACATCACAGACGCCAGCATCACTGGAACGGAAGTCGGAACAAAGATTGGTTTCTTTGATAACAGGTTATTTATCACTACTGCTTATACCTGGCTAAATCCAGTGGAAGTGGACCCGTCGGGGAACGTAGTAGACACTTTATCCTACCGTTTTCGTCATACGTTTGTATCAACCGCTACAATCAACTGGAAAGGATTTTCTGCCAGCTTGGAGCATCGGTATTCCAGTCGCATGGATAAGGTAGAGTTGTTTGACGTTAACCTGCGAACAGGTCAGGACAGGCGTGTTCCTATTCGCTTGTGGAACGTCAGTCTGGGTTATACTTGGAACGACTGGGAACTTCTGGTGAGATGCGAGAATCTGTTCCAGTATTACTATGTTGAACTAGAACGTAACATGGGAGAAGAACGTAATCTTTCTCTTACTTGTTCAAAATCGTTTTAGCTGATGATAAAAGTCCCTAATAGCAAGATTCCAATACTCTACTTTTTGCGAGAATTAAGTAGGTTTCTTGGAACATTGATACTGTTTATGGTAGCGTGCGAAAACCCGGTTGGGTTGAAGCCAGTCTCAGGAGTAGAGGGTGACATAGTAGTAGGCGATGCCCTTTTTAGAAACCTAGGCGCAACTGGGTTGGCTCTTGTTGCTCTTGACCAGCTTGATCAGGACAGTCTCGGGAATCATTTGCTTGCCTACAGTGATCCAGTGCTGTATGATAGTGCTTCGACTTTCCCTGATGATACGACAGTGCATTTCTTTATCCAAGTACCGCCACCGGGCTGTATTCTTGTTCCTGTGGCGTTGACGATTGATCCTAAGATATTTTTCCTGAATTTCCATACCTTTCTTAATGACTCCACAGATCTTCCGCTGATTTATCCTGAAATCAGTGGTCCTGACGACTTGGTGAAAATCAGAAGCGTTTTTATTGAACTGAATGAGATCACCAAATTGAAAGAACCTTGGATAATCCAATTCTAATTTGGGATACTTCATTTAAAGAAAGAGTCAGGTCCAGGACATTATAATGGCCAAATATTCACACCTAAGTCTGCCTGCTTTACTGATTTAATTCAGGACACGCTACTCCTCTTCGACGACAAAAAAGTGTTGCGTCCAAACGTAAACTATATCTACCTTAAACGAAGTAAGAATTAGACATACTTACTCATCAAAAGTGGAGGGCACTTAAATGAAAGCAAAATGGTTATTGGTTTCTATTGGTATGTTTTTTCTGTGTGGAGGTCTGCCAGCTCAAGGTCTGAGCGGTTCCTTTCACCTGGAAGGCGTACAGATTCAGTATTACGATGTAGCTCGAGATTCAGGTGACGCTGAAGCTGATATAGGTGGGAGTCCCGAGTTGGTCCTCTCATGGCCCAGCGCTCTGGTACCCATGTTCGAATATCCGGTGGCTGAATATGCCACAGGGGATACTATCGCAGCCCCCATTACACCTGATCTACTGCTGACTCCCGAGGGTCTGGCAGCTTACGGCATCGACTTAACGATCACGCTCAATAGCGATGGTACTTTCCAGGCGCCGACTCCCAGGAAAATGGCGTCATAGCCGGCTTCTTTCAGGTTGCCGACCGTGAAATCTTCGCCAAACTTCTGGTTCATCCGGGCCTCGATGCCCAGGTTGAGGATGCCGTCCGTCTCCCACTTGAGAACCTCCTTGGGCAGACGGTATTCGGGGATGCCGTAACGGATCATGCCGCCCAGCTCCGGCATCATGTCGAAAATCGTCACATTGTGACCGAGTCTTCTCAGGAAGAAAGCGCAGCTCAGGCCGGCCGGACCCCCGCCGACCACGGCGACCTTCTTGCCGGTTTCCGGGGCGCAGGAGATGGGCAGCCGGGTTCCGGAATTCATTTCAT
>CAZHRR010000139.1:0-6175 GCA_964534955.1 uncultured bacterium | reverse complement strand
ACAATGAGATCCTCGCTGTCATCCGCTGTGAAGAAGAAGCCGCCGTTCTTCTCGTCCCAGAAGAGGTCCAGCATAGTCAGGTTCAGATCAATAGCGTGCTGTAGATAATCCAGCTCAAATGTCGTCTGGTAGAGTTCCAGCAGTCCCCATATTGTAAAGGCGTAGTCCTCCAAGTGCGCCGGCAGGGATGCGACTCCTTCCCGGTACCGCTTCAATAGTTGGCCGTCAGAATATCTTAGAGTAGAAAGGACAAAATCAGCGGCGTTTCGGGCGGCTTCGGCATATCGTTCATCCCCCAGGACTTGAGCCCCCTTCGCTAAAGCGGCGATCATCAGGCTGTTCCAGTCGGTGAGGATCTTGTCGTCCTTCAGCGGGTGGATGCGCTTCTCGCGGACATCAAACAGCTTCTGCCGCAGGGATTCAATCATGGGAAGAAACTCGTCTTCAGAAAGGTTGTACCGCTTGGCCAGTTGGGTTGTGGAGAGAGTCAGATGAGGGATATTTTTGTTAGTTGAGTGACCTGTGGATTCCTCCAGGAAGTTACCGTCTTCACTAAGATTGAACACTTCCGAGAAAAATACTCCATCCTCATCTCCGAGAATTTCTTTCACTTCATCCACAGTCCAGAGATAGAACTTCCCTTCCTCTCCTTCGCTGTCTGCATCTTCCGCTGAGTAGAAGCCTCCTTCCGGGGAGGTCATGTCCCTCAGGACGTAAGTGAAGATCTCCCTGGCTGTGCGGGCGTACTGTTCCTTGCCGGTGGCTTGATACGCCTCCAGGTAGGCCATAGCATTGATAGCCTGATCGTAGAGCATCTTCTCGAAGTGTGGGAGGAGCCATTTAGGGTCGGTGGAATAACGGTGGAAACCCAGCCCTACTTGATCATAGATGCCGCCCTTTCGCATGGCCTGCAGTGTCTTCTCTACCATCTTCAGCGCCTGCTCTTCACCGGTTCTCTTCCAGTAGCGAAGGAGAAAGATGAGATTGTGAGCCGTTGGGAATTTACGCTGACCCTTGAATCCGCCGTAGGTGTGGTCAAAGCGCTGGAGGAAATCTGAGTACGCCTTTTCCAGCGTCTCTTTATTAAGAAAATCTGCCCCTTGTGGAGAGAATGATGACTGCAGATGCCCAACGATTTTCTCCGACGATTCTAAGATTTCCTGCCGCTTTGTTTGCCACGCCTCAGCGATAGCAGGGATGAGCTCCAGCATACCGGTCCTTCCGGGGAGGCTCTCTTTGGGGAAGTAGGTCCCGGCGAAGAACGGCTTCTTGTCCGGCGTCATGATTATTGTAAGCGGCCAACCGCCTCCACCGGTCATCATCTGGCAGACCGTCATGTAGATGTTGTCAATGTCCGGCCGTTCTTCTCTGTCTACTTTGATGCAGATGAAGTTCTCGTTCAGGAGGGCGGCAACCTCTTCATCCTCGAACGACTCGTGCTCCATGACGTGGCACCAGTGGCAGGTGGAATACCCGATGGAGAGGAAGATGGGCTTGTCCTGTTCTAAAGCGGAAGTGAAGGCCTCCTCGCCCCACGGATACCAGTCCACAGGGTTGTCGGCATGCTGCAGGAGATACGGACTCTTTTCAGAAGCGAGTCGGTTCATGGCGTGTTCCTTCATATGACGATTATTCTTAGACTTTTCGTTGGAACGAATTTGTGGATCGACTTTTTCAGATAATGGTATTTTGCCATCGTTGGAGACGGTCTTTGCCTGTTCCTTCTGCCCGGAATTGCAGCTGGACAGGAAGAGTACCAGGATTGTAAATAAATAGAAAAATCTTCTCGGCATTCCCTGATAAACAGTTTAACTCCTTAGAACTTTCGATACAAGGCGAGGTTTTTCATTATTACCATGATTCCGTTATGGAAAACAGGGAAGCAACATAACTAACTGTGGATAGGTCAATTACATTGATTACCTTTTTCACTTGACAGGATTAACAGGATTGACTGGATGCAAACTTTAGCCGCCTTAAATAACCGTCATTGATCCCGGAACGGATCTTTTATAGTGCCCGTCACTTCCTCCTCCATAGGTCACACAGGACTCCTTGACAGGAGAGACCCTGCGGGTCAAGGGAGTCCCTGCGGGATAAAGTGCCAGGTATTTTATGGACAGTGGTAATCATCTGTGGGCTATGATTGTTTTGTCAAGAGCATTAATTTCCTGCCTAATTCTGAGACAATGGTTTTCATCCCATTCATCTTTGCCTACTTGTTGATCCTTGTGGCTGTGGGAGCCTGGCGCAGCCGGGAAGTTCAGAGCCATGAGGACTTTGTAGTTGCTGGAAGGCGGCTCACAGCGCCCATCCTGGCCGGGACGCTCCTCGCTACATGGACAGGCTCCGGTTCCCTCTTCAACGGCGGCCGCTTGGCGTATGAGAATGGTTTTGCCGCTCTATGGAGTTCAGCTGGCGCCTGGATAGGAATTCTGCTTATCTATTTCATTGCCAGGAAGATCCGTCGAGGAGGCAAGCTATCTGTTCCGGATATCCTGGAGGATCGTTATGACCGATGGGTTGGGCTGGCGGCGTCTGTGACAATCATCATTGCCTACGTGACCATTGTCAGTTACCAGTTCCGGGCAGGGGGCCGGATTATTGAGATTATTACCGACGGACAGTTCTCTATTTTCGGTTTATCCACGCTCATGAGCGGGATGATTGTTACTGCTGTCTTTGCCATAGGCTATACACTGCTGGCCGGTATGATCTCTGTCACCTACACCGATGTACTTAACGGGTTGGTCATGCTGATAGGGATTGCTATTGCAGTCCCTTTTGTGCTCCATGAAACAGGTGGGCTCCAGGCATTCACCGCAAATGTTCCAGAGGGGAAGTGGCAGCTTTTCGGCACTATGGGGCAGACGAAAGCCTTCGCCTATCTGCTCCCCACAATGTTCCTCCTCATGGGTGACGCCAACATGTATCAGCGCTTCCTGTCGGCGAAGAATGGACGGGAGGCGAAACGGGCTGCCGCAGGTTGGATAATAGGAGTAGTTGTCATCGAGTGCCTGATTGTTTTGTTGGCATTTCTGGGGAGCGGACTGGAAACGGGTCTTGCCGGCGAAGAGGCGTCCAAGATTATTCCCCTGTTAGCTGTGAAGCACGTACCGGTCGTGGTGGGCTGCCTTCTGCTGGGAGCTATGGTAGCCATCATCGTCTCCACGGCGGATTCGTTCCTGCTGGTTCCTGCCACAAACGTGAGCCACGATATCTACCGCCGTTTCTTCCGTCCGGACGCCGATCAGAAAGAGCTTCTAATAGTGAGCCGTCTTGCCGTTCTCGGACTGGGACTCATCGCTTTTCTCATGATATCATTCTTCGAATCAATTCTTGAGGCAGCCTACGCAGCGTATACGGTCTATGGTGCCGGGATCACGCCGGCCCTCTTGGCAGCATTCCTCTGGAAACGGGCTTCGGAAACCGGAGCGCTTTTCTCCATCCTGGGCGGGACAATCGTGACGGTGGGATGGGAGATTGCCGCCCGGACAAATGGTGGTGATCCGTGGGGAATCGATGCTATCTATCCGGCTCTGACTTTGTCGATTATCCTGCTGGCGGCGGGGTCCTTGCTGTGGCCGAAAGCCAAAAGGAAGTCAACAAAATGAAACGGGGTCTCAACGCATACATTCAATGGCAGATCGGCCACCCTAAAACAGTGCTGGCGGCTCTTTTCCTCCTGACCTTTGTCTTTGCCGGAATCTCTGCGGGACTTCAGTTCGACTTCACTATAGAGAACCTTTTCGCTCAAAACGATCCTGAAGTGGATGAATACTTTCAGTTCAGGCAGGATTTTGGACGTGAAGACAATCTCATTTATCTTGTGTACGAATGCGATGATCCCTTTTCCCGTGAGAATCTGTTAAGGACGCAGGATCTCACTTCCCGTTTCCAAGCCATCAAGGGTTTGGACTCGGTTCTCTCTTTGACGAATGTGCAGGTTATTTCCTATACTGATCTTGCCGCCGAATCAATCTTCGGTACAATCCCGGACGATAACGACAGTCTCATAACTGGGAAAGAACGCATTCTGGATACACCGCTGCTGGTGCAAAACCTCATCTCCGAGGATGCTATGGTAGCAGCATTCATTCTCCGCGTGGTTGACGACTACAACACTCATGAGAAGCGGGAGCGCATCATGAGTGAAGTGGAGGAAATCGAGTTGACAGTTCCGTGGTCGTGGCGGGAGGCTGGCATCCCCGTGCTCCGAACCAAGTACGTCCAATACATGCTGGATGACATGATGAGTTTTCTCCCCCCGGTAATCCTTGTGAACATCGTAGTGCTCTTCCTCCTTTTTCGCTCCCTCCGCGGAATCCTGCTTCCTCTAACAGCCGTGATGATTGCAGACATCTGGACTATGGGAATTATGGCCCTGCTGGGATTCCATATCAATATCATCACTTACATCGTGCCAACCCTTGTCCTGATTGTCGGCATTGCCGATTCCATCCACATCATCGTTAAATATCAGGAGGAGCTTGCCCATAACGAGGACAAGGCAACTGCCATAGAGCACACTATTAAGAAGATCGGAGCTGCAATCTTCCTCACAAGTTTTACTACAGCGGTGGGGTTCCTGTCTCTTCTGGCAACGAACATCGCTATTGTGAGGGAGTTTGGCCTCATCGTCGGTATCGGTGTAGTAGTGGCCTTTGTGACGTCCATAATTTTTGTACCGTCAATTTTGATTCTCCTGCGTCGTCCCAGCCAGGACAGAATTATGCGTCTGCACCGGACGAGCTTCCGCCATCGTCTGCTTCAGCGGGTCGTCAACATAAATAACGAGCACCAGTTTCCTATCATGGCTGTCTCCATCGGAATAGTCCTGGCCTGCATTCTCTTTGCTGCCAAGGTGGACAGCGATTCCCGGCTCATGGAAGACCTCGATCCGGGCAACGACCTCTACGACGACATGACATATATGGAAGACCATATGGGGAGCGTTCTGCCGTTTGAGGCCATCGTGGAAGTGAGAAGGGGAGATGTAATGGCAGAATCAGCCATGTTTGATCCTGAAGTGTTGTCGCAGGTGGGGAAACTTCAAGCCTTCATGAGTACTATTCCTGAGATCGGGAAGACGGTATCCTACGCCGACTATTTCCGGGAATTGAATCGTTCGTGGCATGATGGCGACTCGGCGTACTACATTCTCCCTGAGACCCGTGCTGAGATCGAGCAGATCCTCATTTCTGCAGGTGAGCCGGACTCCATCTTTGCAGGGCTAATTGATACCAGTTTTGAGAACTACTTCTCCCGAGCCAGAATATCCGCCCGGATTCAAGATATTAATTCCGAGCGCTCAAGGGAAATCACCGGCACAATCCAATCGTGGGCTGAAGAAAATCTGGGCGACAGTCTATCGGTCACTGTCACAGGTACAACCCCTATGGCGCTGAAAACCAATCAGTATCTCGTCCAGAACCTGGTTTACAGCTTCATGATCGCCTTTGTGGTGATCTTCATATCCATGCTGCTGCTGTTCAGATCCATGAAGCTGGCTCTTGTCTCCATGATTCCTAATATCATTCCGTTGCTGCTCATCGCTGGGGTCATGGGACTCTTTCACATCAAGCTGCGGCCCACGACCGCCATGACTTTTGCAATCGCCTTCGGGATTGCCGTGGACGATACGATACACTTCCTGGCCCGCTTCCGCCAGGAGCTATTCTCCAGTCACGGCAAGTACCGCCTTGCCAATGAAGAGACGCTTTTCACCACCGGTAAAGCCATCATCTCCACCAGCGTAATACTCATCTCCGGATTTCTCGTGTTGGTAACGTCTAACTTCTCACCCAGCCGCGATTTTGGACTGCTGTCAGCGATTACGCTTCTGGGAGCTTTACTTGGGGATCTCTTCTTCCTGCCGGCGGTGATAACTTTCGTTAGGCCGAGGATACCGTTTCTGAAGCACTCTGGTGAGTAGCAGTCCTTTTGTTTTTTCTTGCTATTAGCCCTATTAATTCCCCGATAAATAGGAATAAAAATATTTGCCGCTAAGGTCACGAAGTTTCACGAAGATAAGAACTGAAACAAAGGAAAATAATTTCACAAATATTAATGATGATATCATAGTAACCTCTTTGTTTTAGTTTTTTTATGATTTTTTATGCCTTTTGCGGAAAGTCTCAAGATCCTGCTGGATAATAGTATGTAGCTTGAAAAT
>CAZHRR010000138.1:0-6187 GCA_964534955.1 uncultured bacterium | reverse complement strand
TGGCTCAAATCCCAGTACCTACTTAAGTTCCGGCCTTTAAATAACTTCGCCTGCTTGGAATTTCCTTCCTTGGAGGTAATTCCCAGAATTGAAGAAATCCGGTTTCCATACTTGGCTGTAAAACCACCGGCAAGAAACTCTGCATCCGAAATGGCACTGGCGTTAAAAGTGGAAAATACTCCTCCTAAATGATAAGGGTTGTACAATTCAATCCCATCGAGAAGGATTAGGTTTTCATCGGGACTTCCGCCGCGAACTACCAGGGCAGAGGAGAAATCGTTCGATGCGGACACTCCCGGAAGTAACTGCAACGTACGGAACACGTCCGTCTCCACGAATGCAGGCATGTTCTTGATATCACGCAGGGTTAAATTCACACGGCTTACTTCCACCTTCCTTTCGTACCGCAGTCGTTCAGCCGTAACGACAACTTCTTCGCCTTCTAACACTTGTGTGGTTAATTCAAAATCCTGCCGTAGGTCATCATCGGTAAGAACCTCAATTTCCCGTGACCCTGTTTTGTATCCCATGATCATAATTTTTAAGGTATAAATCCCCTCCGGAATATTGGTAATAACGTAGTAGCCGGAATTATCCGAAGCGGTACCAATGTTCATACCTTTTAGAATAACATTAGCATATATCAGTGGTTCACCCGTTTCTGCATCCTTTAGGTAACCTCCAATCCGCCCGTAACCAGTCTTCGGATTGATATCAGAGGATGAGATTGAAACATAAGAGCGAACGTTTTCTGCAGTTTGCTCAGAACTGACTTGCAAAGCTGTTGAGCCGAGTCTATTAGTGCTTATTACATTTATTTTGACAGGTAACTCTTTTGCCAGAGGACTCTGAACAAATCCAGACAAAAGCACTATGAATATAATTAACTGGTTCAATTTCTAACTCTCCATTATGAAACACCCGCGTTCAGCGGCGGGGTGAAGCCCCGTCCGCTGTAACGTTTTGTTCGACAGCGCCTTGCAGTCGTGGCAGCGGATATTCAATACGAGAGGCCCGGCGTATCATGGAGGTACGTTCGATCCGTCAACTGCTTTAACATGAAGTCGGCCACATCGGCGCGCGAGATCTTTCCTTTGATCGTCTTATCGGTGCTTGGAAAGCCGTGGCGATACACGCCGGTACGATTCCCGTCCGTGAAGGCTCCCGGACGAACGATTGTCCAGTCCAGGCGGCTTTCCTTGACATAGTCCTCCTGGCTTACGTGATCTGCGTACGCTCGACGCAAGAGGAGCCCAAACATGATGTGCTTCCAGAAGTAATTCAGATTGGCCCGACTGCTCCCGACGCCGAGGGTTGACAGGCAAATAAAGCGACTGACGCTAGCCTTCTCCATTGCCCGAACAATATTCCGCGTCCCCACTGATCTAATTGTCCCCTTCGACCCCGCCCCGAGCGAGCACAGCACAGCGTCTTGTCCGTCCACAGCCTTTTCCACTGATGCGGAATCCAGTGCATCGCCTTGAACTGCCGTCAGGTTAGCGTGTTCGATTTGTAGCTTCGCGGGATTGCGCCCAAACGCAGTAACCGTGTGCTCCTGCTCAAGAGCTTGCACTACAAGCTGGTGGCCTATGCTACCAGTCGATCCGAAAATAGCTAACTTCATGTTCCGACTCCTCTTCTAAACTACCGAACAATCAAATAACGTTAATTAGCCGCGGCTATTAACTATGCAAAGAACAACATTTCAATTCGTAATGCTGTCCATTATGCTTCTCGGTTAATCGTACCTTCCACAAAAATATCAACTAGTTGTCTAACCACAGTCTCCACAGGAACTTGTGCAGTAGATTTTTCCATGAGTGGTAGGTTAATTCCAAACTCAAAGAACATACCAATAAAGGCTTGGGCAGCCAGTTCAGTATCTAGTTCACGTAAGACACCTCTTTCCATCTGTTCCAGCAAGTATCTTCCTAGCTTATGATGAAGTAACCTCGGAAGCTTGGAAATAACCTCATGCACTTCCGGCAATCGCTTAACCTCACTGAGCATCATGAGAATCGTTTCCCTGCTGTTAATAATATGTTCCAGATGGCGGCGACCTAAATTATATAAATCCTGGTAGTAATCACCGGTGAACTGCTTATCAAGCGCCTCCAATTCCCATATGGGAAATTGATTTTCCAACACTGCAATTAATAGGTTCTTTTTATTTCCAAAATGACGAAAAAGAGTAACTTCATTGACCCCTGCTAGGGCTGCAATAGCTCGCGTCGTAGCGCCGGAATAGCCTTTTTCTGAAAATACTTGAGTTGCAACTACGATAATATGTTGTCGGGTTTCATCTACTCCCTTTTGAGAAGAAGCCGGAACGTTTTCACTGTTTTTATTCATCATTCTTGTCCAATAATATTTGCAAGTAAGTAAATACTTGCTTGCAATATAATACATATCTTTTTGTCTATCCAACTACTTTTTTGTAAAAAGAACAGTATGTAATAAAGAAAGCGAAACAATGAATTTATTCGTGATAAATCAACCTGCTTCCCTCCTTAAGAAATTAATAAAAGGATAAATGGTGTCGTTATTATTCCATAACCTGCCGTTTACTGAGACACCTTACATTTTATATATGTTGGTAATATCCCTCTCAGCCGGGATTATCTAACTTATCCAGCTTGGTAGCAAAACCACCGATCCCCTGTAGAGAACAAAACCAGCTATTAGGAGCACCCTGCCATTGTTTCATCTATCAGCATATCAACAACATCTTCCATTTTGCCTGTTTCCTTAAATCGTTTTAACTGCCGATCTGCACTGGTTCCATTCTTCAGGATTGTCCTGACATACTCCACCTCTTCCCTGGAGCCTAAGACATCCACTACATCATCAATGAAATCGAGGATTTCTTCCATGAGCTTAGGTACCGGAACTTCCATCTCCTTGCCCAAATCAATCAGTTTACCGTTGATCCCATCCTTCATTGCCCGCCATTTATTTTCTTCGATATAGCTGGCACGATAAGGTCGCCAGGTCAGATTATTCCTCCTTAATTGAATCAATTTTGCTACCAGTGCCTGAATTACTGCAGCAATTGAGGTGACCTCTTCTACCTTTGTTGTACAGTCGCAGATACGGAATTCCAGAGTCGGAAACTTGGAATGAGGACGAATATCCCACCATATCTTGGTAGGTTCATCAATACAGCCGGACTTAATTAATATATCCACATAACGATCAAAGGCTGAGGCAGAATCAAAAAACTCCGGCGTACCTGTTCTGGGGAGATCTTCGAAGACAATGCTTCGATAAGATTTGAATCCTGTGTCCTCTCCTCGCCAGAAGGGTGAAGAAGTAGATAGTGTAAGGATATGGGGCATGAAGTAGCGCATCTGGTTCATTATATCTATCCGCAAATCACGATCCGGGATACCAATATGTACGTGCATACCAAATATCAGAAGACGCTTAGCCACCATCTGCATGGAATCTATAAATCCGTGATACCGATCCTTATCGGTTACAACTTGATCTTTCCAACTGGAAAAGGGATGCGTTCCTGCGGCAAGGATGGAACGGTTATTATCTCGAGCCAATTCACAGATCATTCTGCGGAGCCTGCGAATCTCAGCAGAAACATCCTGGACATTCTTACACACCTTGCTCCCTACTTCCACTTGTGATTGCAATAACTCCGGTTGAAGCTGATCCCTGAATAATATGGCGCTTTGATCAATAAATTCCCTGATAAAAGATGTCAGTTCACGGCTTTCAGGATCAATTATCTGATACTCTTCCTCAATTCCGATGGTCAAGTTTTCGAGATCGCTCATTTACTCATCCAATCTATCTATCCGGTGTTGGTGACGACCCCCTTCAAACGGAAGGGAGAGCCATAAGTCAACTGCCTGAATGGCTTCATCAGTGGGAAGAAACCTTGCAGCAAGGGAAAGGATATTGGCATTATTGTGTACGCGAGAAAGCCGCACTATCTCTTCTGATCCGCCATAATACACGGCAGCCCGTACCCCTTTAATTCGGTTGGCACACATAGCTTCACCCTGACCTGAACCACCCAGTATGATCCCTCTGCTGAAAGGATCTTTTGCCACAGCTTCAGCTACAGGTTGGATGAAATCTGGATAATCGTCATCACCATCGTACCAGTGAGCCCCCATATCTTCAACATCATATCCGGAAGATTCAAGGTGAGCTTTTATGGCATCCTTCAATTCGAAGCCTGCATGATCCGTTCCGAGAAAAATGGTGGTTATCTGTGTCTCTGTCACAGATTTCTCATTTTAACGCTTTGAATTGTCTTATGGTGTCAGCCGGGTTATCTGTCCCAAAGATAGCTGACCCAGCTACCAGAATGTCCGCACCAGCAACTAATATTTCCAGAGAATTGTGGAGTTTAACTCCTCCATCCACAGAAATCGGCTTGCTGCCGCCGTCATTTGATTCTAAAGATCGACGCAAAGAAGTTATCCTATCCAGAGATTCCGGTATAAATCCCTGCCCGCCAAAGCCTGGCTCTACTGACATAACAAGCACCAGATCCACTTCAGATAAAAGAGGCTCCACTAGAGACAGCGGCGAGCCGGGTCTAAGAGTGATTCCTGGACTGACGCCGGCATCACGGATCATTTCCAGGGTCTTGTACACGTCACCTGATGATTCAACATGTATCGTAATCATATCTGATCCTGCATCTACGAACTGCGGAATGTACTGCTGAGGATTCTCGATCATAAGATGCACATCCAGCGGCAGGGTTGTCCGCCTCCGGATATCCTTCACTACCTGTGGACCTATTGTCAGGTTGGGGACAAAGTGGCCATCCATTACATCCACATGAATCTGATCGGCGCCACCTTCTTCACACTGCTCCAGTGCAAGAGCCAGATTTGAGAAATCAGCGGAGAGGATCGAAGGGGCTACTTTTGCCATGCTTTCCTCATCAGAATTGCCAGAAAATGGGGATAAAAATGGATGCCAGCACCCAGAAAATTACTGTCAGCAGTGCACCAGCTTTCATGAAATCTGCAAACTTGTAACGGCCAGGTCCGTACACCATTAGGTTGGTCTGGTATCCCATAGGGGTCATGAATGAAGTGGAAGCGCCAAAACAGATGGCAAATACAAACGGCCGAGCACTTACACCCAGCAGTTCAGCGATTGTTATGGCGATGGGGACCAAAACGATAGCGGCAGCATTATTGGAGAGAAACGACGTTAGCAGAGTAGATACAAGAAAGATAATCGAGAGTGATGCATAAGGTGCAACACCTGCCTGAAATCCCGATCCCAGGTCGGTAATAGCCTCAGCAATAAGCGCAGCTGTTCCTGTCGATTCAACTGCTGCTCCCACGGGAATAAAAGCCGCTACCAGGATGATGACCGACCAGTTGATTGAACCGTATACTTCATGGATTGTGATACTCCTCAGTAGAAGAAGGAAAACCAGTCCAACCAGTGCCGCAGGTAGAATATTTACAACTCCTGTAGCAGCAGTCAGCATGATAAGAGGAATCACAGCGATGGCAAGCCACCAGAAGCGGACTTTATGGAGCTTCACACTATGTTCCTGAAGTATAGCTAAGTCCCGGGATGCCTCCAAACTTTCAAGACGAAATTTTGGCACAAATATCAGCAAAGTGTCAGCAAAATGCAGTACAATGTGAGCTATTTTCTCACGAAGTACCCGTCCTTCCCTCCGGATAGCAAGCACAAACGCACCGAAAGTGTTACGGAAATCAACTTCTTTTAGACTTTGACCAATAAGGGAAGATTCCTGAGGTACCAATCCTTCCACAACAATGCTATCGGCTCCAGTCAATTCTGACTGACTCATCTTTACGTCTGTTAACAGAAGAACCTTCTCTTCCTCCCTGAAACGGATAAAATTGTCCAAGGTACCGCGGGCAAGAAGGAGATCATCTTTCTTAAGTTTCAGACTTCGAATGTTAGAGTCGTGGCGCACATTTCCCCGGATTACAGCCAAAATAGTGATATCGTATTTTGCGCTCACTCCCCTGTCAAAACAGGTATGATCCACAAGAGGCGAATCTTCCGAAACACGAAATTCCGTCAGGTAGGGTGACAACTGGTAATTTCTGGTAAGAGATGAAACACCAGCCCGCGACGGTAGAATCTTTGGTACGACCAGCAGATTATAAAAAGTTCCCACCACCAGAAAGATGATTCCCATCCATGCAAATTCCAACAT
>CAZHRR010000137.1:0-6225 GCA_964534955.1 uncultured bacterium | reverse complement strand
TGCAATAATATTCACGATTCTCGGTCATTATATCACCGCAAAATCGAACAACATACCGATAGCATTTCCATTCGCCAAAAAAGGAAAGGAAGTTCCCGAAAATGAATTCCAAGACGAAGAAATCGACGAAAGTATTCCGGATTGGCAAAGAAGTTGAGATATGAATATAATTTTGATATAAGGCAGAAGAATGAACCAAAAAGTGACAAAAGAACAATTTCTGCAAATAATTGAAAATAATGAGGAAGGGAAAAAAGATTACGAACTGGCGAAAGAATTGGGCATAACACATCAGCAATTTTCCAATTTGAGAAGGAAACATTCTGCCGAAATTGTAGCAATGGCAAGGGAGATTACGAGGCGGCGTGCAGAGAGGTATTTGCACGACCTGGAGCGACAATCGAAGAAAGAAAAAGAAACAGGTAAAACGGCAGCGACGAAAATTCTGCTGGAAATGGCGGGAGCGTACACACCGAAACAGCAGACGGAATTTGGGATATCGAAGCGGTTGGAAGCAATGCTGACCAAGAAACGAATAGAAGCAGAAGACAGGGCGAAGCTGGTTGGATGTGGGGACGAATAGCCTGTCTGATATTCATCGTGTTTAGAATGACGGCACAGCCGGATTATGCTGCCACGAAAATCCCAGATGAGAAGGAAAGGGCGGATTTTCTGGAGGCGGTGGAACAGAATCCAATGCGATTTTTCTGTCCGAATGGAGCACAGGAGCGATATATACGTGCAGTAGCTGAATCATTACAGGAGTCGAAAATACCGGTGATCCTACTGACCTATCCGAACGGATTGGGGAAAACAACAGCTACAATTCATATTATTCTCAATTTCATATATGGTGTTCAGAGCGGATGGTTTGACTATCACATATTTCAGAATTTCCCATATCCCAAGAAATTCTGGTACTGTTCCACAGCAGAATCTATTCGTGACACAATAGAACCCATGATCGAAAGTTTCGTCCTCCCCCAGCTGTACCCCGAAAAAGAATACACAACAGCAAAAGACGGGAAGACTATTATCTCCAGAATGATGTTCCCCGGAGGATGGGATATCACGTACAAAACATTCGACCAGGATCCAAAAACGTACGAAAGCGCAACAGTTGGGCTGATCGTAGCAGATGAGCCCATGCCGGGAGCACTATGGAAAGCAGTAAAATCGAGGCGCAGGATGGGTTGTATCGTATTATTACCGATGACACCGCTATATTGTGACCCATACATCATTGATGAGGTTTATGAGGGGGCGCAAAAAGAAAAGCGGGGATATTATCACCTGAAAGCTGACATATACGAAGCCTGTCAGCGCAGAGGGACACGTGGACATCTCGATCCTGACATTATCGACGATATGGTGGCGAATTATGATCCCGATGAGAGACAGGCAAGAGCCTATGGGGAGTTCGCATATTTCTCGGGTAGAATTTACGATGCGCTGAACAGAGATATACATTACGTTGACCCGGAAGAATATCCGATCCCGCCACATTCCCACATATTTCAAGTTGTAGATCCCCATGATTCAAGACCGTCGGCGGCTATTTGGGCAGCACTGACACTCCCGATTGATGGTGATGTCCTGGGAAGATTTATTATTTTTGATGAAGCGCCGGTAGAGAAAACACAGCAATTTTGGGATATGAAACGAGGTCAGTCATACGACGATGAAGTCAAAACGTGGGCTGAAATTGAGAAAAAGTACAAAGATTTAGAGATTTTGGAGTTTTCCCGGATACTCGACCGTCGTTTCGGGTGGCAGACCCGGGGACAAACTACACTGGCGGAGCTGTACTGGAAAGCTGGGGTGAGAATACAGAAGGATTTTTCATTTATCGCCAGTTATCAGTCGTCGGGGAAGGAAGGGGAGATACAGGTAGGACACAATGAAGTTAGGAGAGCATTACAGCCGTTAGCGGACGGAAAACCCGGGTTGGTGATTTGGAATACCTGTTATCATACGTGGCAGGGACTCACTCATTACATCAGGAAACACGATACAACGAAATTAGCCTCTGACAGACCATCTGGAGAGGGGAAGATTGTACAGAAATACAAGGATTATCCAGATTGTGTCAGATTTCTCACCTGCACACGTATCACACCCGATGAACCGGTGAAAGATATGACCGAGTCAGAGAAGAAATGGGACAGGGTAAAGCATCCCGAGAAATATGCACACGAATACGACCACGATCTGAGCTGGCAGGAGGCATGATAACCATACAGAACATAGAAAGAGAACACAAAGACAGGATCACGAAATGGTTATCAAAAGGAAATCGGCAATGGTTGGAAAGTGAGAAAACAAGGATCGAGGCTACAACCAAAAAGAAATGTGTCGTTGTGAGCCTGGAGGATAAATGTTTGGCATTGTATTACGACACGAAATAAGATGGCAGAACAGCACAAAAAGACCCCATACGAAGATCAGGAACTTTATAATCTGATACTATCACGGTTTAAGCGTTCCAAATCCTATCGGGACAAGCGGAAGCTCGATCAGGACTGGGAATATTACGAAAAACTGTATGAAAACAGGTATTGGGAAGGTTCCGGCAGACCCGCAGGACTCACAAGGGCAACAAGCAATAATTTTTTTGAGGGTATTGAGGTCACATTGCCTGTGGTGACAGCAAGACCGCCAAGACCGGAGATTACGCCCGATCCTCAGTCCATAGATGATGTGCAAAACGAAGAGAAGATGGAAGCCATCAACAAATATGCTGAACAAATTCAGAGGGAGCTAATCAATATCTGGCGTGATACCAAGATGGACATCAAAATCCAGGAAGCTTATAGGGAACACGGAGTGAAAGGGAAGCACTTGACGAAATCGATTTATGACCCCGATGAAGGCGAGTTTGATAACGAAATTAAGGACATTTTTACGATATTCCCGGATCCGTTCAAGGATTCTGTTGAAGAAGCATCAAAATCGTGGTTTATAGACGCTTCTATCGTGTCTGTGAGGGATTTTAAGAAGGAATACGGGATTGATGTTGAGCCAGAAGGGGATTTGAACGAATATACACGATCCTACACCTACCGGAAGCAAACCGGGGAATCGGAAGTTGTCACGGAAGAAGGCGACAAGAGAGAAGGACACGTCCTTGTTATTGAGCACTACTCACCCGATGTTACCGAGGAGGAGTACGAGGATTACGAATATGACGATGATGGTTTGAAGAAAAAAGACAAAAATGACGAGTATCTGAAGCAGATCAAAACCAGACTGAAGTATCCGTATGGCAGGGTAGTTACTATAGTACGCAATCTGGATGCACGAATTATCAGAGACAGTGCCAATCCCTATTCGTTGCTACCGTATTTTGAGACCACGAACTACAAACGTGCCGGTGATTTCTGGGGAATGTCCGAAGGAAAGCAGGTTGAAGCTCATATCCGCATGAAGAACCAGATACTATCCAATATTAACGATAATATCCGTCTTACGGGGAATCCGGTGGAGGAAGTTGTTGAGGGTAGTGGTATAAAATCCAAAACGAATAAACCAGGAAGTAGGGTGAAATCAAATATTCCCGGTGGATTCAGATTTGTAGAGCCCCCACGTATGCCAGCGTACATACAGGCTTTTATTGACTATCTGGACAGGGATACTGACCGTAAAATGGGTGTAACGGATGCTTTCAGGGGTATGAGTACATTTGCCGGTGAATCCGGCGTTAAAACACAAGCCCTGATAGCTCAGAGTACCGGAAGATTACAGCCGAAGGTCAAGGAATTCGTTAATTATTCCCGAAGTCTGTTTAAGCACTGGGTATTTATTGTTCAGCATTATTATCCTGAGTCTATGACACAGAGATATGAAGATCGGGAAGGTAAGGTCATATACGAGGAATTCCATCCAAGGGAGTTCCAGCACATCAAACTAAATGTTGACGTTTCCACCACATCAATGCTGCCATTCGACGATTATGCGGAGTGGGAGGAGGCGCAGCTGCTTAAAGGTCAGGACATGATGAGCGACGAACAGTTTATTGATTCAGCCCCTTCCTTGCGGGATAAACAGAGAGCCAAGAAGTATGTGGCGGAGAAGCAGGAACAACAGCAAATGATGGCTATGGCACAATTGGAGGCGGAACAGGGAGGTAATGGACAGCAGTTGTCTCCTGAAGACGAGGCAATCTTGCGGGGTACGGACAAGGAGGCGATTGCGGATGTTTTACGGCGTAATCCTCAGTTAATGGCTGAGAGTGTTGGTGCTGAAGCACAATGAGAGTAAGAACCCTTTTCAGGTTGATTCTGCAAACACTTTACGGAGAACTGTTTGGAAAGGGAAAATTTACCGGAAAGATCGAAATAGACTGCTTCGAGTCGGGGATCGCCAATGTGAACGTGAAACGGTCAATAAATAAAACCAATGTTAAGGGTTTTATCTCAAAAGACCTTCCTGATTACGGGTTGGACACGATTAACGACGTTCTAAATAAAACTAATTGAAAGTTGTTGATTGATTAAGTAATTTAACCAAACGATTTTTGAAAGCTCAGCCAATTAAGGCTGAAACGGGACAATCTTTAAATAAGAAGCCCGGCAACAGGTCTGAAACAGTGACCCGTGCCGGGCTTTTTGCATTTCTGTGAAGAATGATAGTTAAGAGAGGAAACAAATACTGAGTGGAGTCAGAGAAGACCGGCAGGTCGCTGGGATGCTATAAAACCAAGAAAAAGGCGGAGAAGCGGCTGAGACAGGTTGAGTATTTTAAACATTTGGATAAAAAGGGTAAGAAATAATGGCATCTTATAAGCTGTCTAAACAGGTTAAAAAAGAAGTCCCCAAGCAAAGGGCAAAAATCTCTGGCAATCCTTTTGTGGAACCTGCGGTTGATATTGCCAAAAAGAAAAAGCCACGATCTGGCGAGTTGGCAATAAAGAAAGTCGCTAAAAAGCATGGGAAAGCACTGACACCAAAACAATATACGATCAAGCTTCGCAAAATAAGAATGAAGAAGATTCGGGAACGCCTAAAGGCTGACAATTACGATATGAGTGTTGTCGCTCTAGAGCGGAGGCGTAAAGCTGACGAAAAAACGTTACAACTTCACAGAAAAGCTCGGGACAAATATAAGAAAGAGTACCAAAAATGAGATCCTTCCGCTCAGAAGCCAAGATGAGGCCATTTTTTAAAATTGGGAGAAAGAAATAATGGCGAAAGTAGACGCAGTAGAGCCAGAGAAAAATTGGCGGGCCGAAAGTGATGCCAGAACACTCAGGGATGCCAACGTTATTAAGGGTGACCCCAAAAGATTTCGTCTTGCAGTACGCAAGGCAAAGAAGATGTCCGAAGAATCAATGGACGAAGCTAAGGCGATGAAGAAGGTCTCAAACTTAAAAGTACGAAAGAAAACATAAAGATTTTTACTCACCAACCCAGCGTCCCAAAACATTGGGACCAACTGAATAGGAGAAACAACAATGACGACTGTAGAAAAAACGACTGAAACAACCCCAAAGACTTTAGGGGAAGCATCTGTATTGCCAGAAGGTCAAGAGTCACAAACCTTCGGAGATTACCTGATAACTGATGAAGATGGAAATCCTTATATCCAAAATGAACCAGAAGAGTCACAAAAAACAAAGGAATATCCTTCCATGCCCGAGTCTGGGCCTGGGCAAAAAGAAGAAAAGCCAGGAAGTATTGGACTCTTTAAGCTTTTGTCCACTAAAAACCTGTCAGGAGGTATACGCATCACGACGGATGCGATGGAAGTTCCACAAATGGGGTGTTTTGTGAGAACTGTAATTGTTGATTCACGGAAAGCCTCCGTTACGTCAGTTTGGATACCCGGCGTCAGGATCATTCCTCATGTAGTCGATGATAAAATCGTTGGCAACAGATTATGGGGAAAAGACATCCAGGCTATGGGCATTGATTCTGTTGGAAATCAATTAGACAGGCAACTTAGCGGTGGAGGGTTTTAACAATGCCGGACGATAACGAAAAAGCCGTATTAGACCCCCAACCGCCAGACATAGATTTACCGCAGGAGGTCTATGACAAGTACAGCGACGAAGATTTGTCTCTTGCACTGGCAGGAGATGACAAAAGTTTGGAATCTGAGGAAGAGAGTACCGACAAGTCTGAAAAAGAGACCACTGAAACGGAATCTTCCGGGGAGGATAAAACACCAGAAACACCAGCGGACGAACCAGGTGAAGAAACTCTTGACGGTGAGCAATCAAGTAAC
>CAZHRR010000136.1:0-6267 GCA_964534955.1 uncultured bacterium | reverse complement strand
AATGGATCTCTACTAAATTCACTGTGCCCTACTACCATGGAAGCCACTAAGAGATTGGTAGACGTCCCAATTAGCGTGAGGGTACCGCCGTAGATGGCAGCATAGGAGAGCGGTATAAGAACTTTCGAAGGAGAGACCTGAAATCTCTGGCTGAGCTGGATAGCTACCGGAATAAGAATTGCTACAGCCGCCGTATTATTGATAAGAGCTGAAATGAGGCTTGCTGAAATCAAAAACGCTCCAACTGCCAGCCATTGACTCTTTCCGCCGAAACTGCTCAACCGGTCAACCATCACTTCCGGAAAACCGGTCTTAACCAATCCGTGACTTAAGGCGAACATGATGGCGACAGTTAAAACGGCTTTATTGGAGAACCCAGAGATCGCCGTGTCAATGTCTACAATCCCCAGCACCAGAAGAACGGTCAGAAGAGTCAGCGCTGTTACATCCATTGGCAAGACCTCTTTCACAAAGAGGATCATAGCAATGGCGATAATTATCAGAAATTGTATTTCAGGCGTCATAGATTACTGATGAATGGTCCATCTACGTTTCACTATTTATCTGTCGTAATGAAATGAAGATAGATGATGGATAAACGAACGGTAAGTGTACCTCCGGTATTTTCGATTTTCTATTCTCCAAAGGATGCTCCCAAGACACAGCCTCCTTTGTAGACGTTGTGCATGCACTGCGGAATAGAACGTTCAAATTGTCCATAGCCCAGTCCTTCCCGCCTGAATGCCAACGACTGGGCTATGGAATGTTTTCGCTCCATTTTCCTCATATCTGTTTCCACTTCTCACTTCTTACTTCTTACTTTCGTCTCCCTTTCTCCTCAGCACCCCTACTCCTCTACTCCTCAGTTCTCTCCCTCTTCAAACTCGGTGATTTCCCCAGGTTTTCTCTCCCAAAGCTGGTGAATGATAAAGAGCTCCACCACATCCTTATCGAATTCGCCAAATTTGGCACCTGACCGGAGAATCTCGCACGACTTTTCCGGAGGAATAGGAGGCTTGTACGGGCGATCCTGAGCCGTAAGGGCATCCCATACATCAGCGATGCACATGATTCTCGCTGGAAGAGGAATCTTATCACCGGTAATCCCATCAGGGTAACCTTTACCATCGATATGCTCATGATGGGAAGCGGCATAATAAGGTACATTCTCCAGCCGGGCCGGGAACGGGAGCTTCCTCAACAGTTTTGTTGTGTAGACCACATGTTCTTGGATCTGACTGCGTTCTTCGTCGGTGAGGTTTCCCTTTATCACGGAAAAATTGATGTACTCTTCCTCTGTGAGATAAGGATGCTCATCCTCTTCTGCATCCACAAATACTTTCATAGAGATAGCATCCAGAATCTCCTTCTTTTCCGGAGGAAGAAAGCCCGGTTTATTTACCCACTGGATAAATTTGTAGTCCTCCTGCCACTCCTCCAGCTCTTTCTTTAGTTGATCATCCTGATGATCCACTGCATTACTATTTTCGAGATTTCTTAACTTGCCTTTCAAGAGCATGAGTTCCTTAATCCTCTGCAGGCGGTCAAGAACAACCTGAAACTTTGCACCATCCAATTTATTCTGTTTTTCAAGAACGTGTTCCGGTACTCCGATCTTACCCACATCATGCAGCAAGCCAGCTATCCAAATCTCCTCTAATTGCTCATCATTAAAATGAACATCTGCAAAGGGGCCGTTCGTCTGGAGATTTATGTCTTCTGCAATTCGGCGGGTCAGCTTGGCAACCCGGCTGGAATGACCGGCAGTGTGAGGACTTCGGGCATCGATCGCTTTCACTGTATAGTTCACTAGGGCCTTAAATAGATGTTCGATGTCGTAAATAAGCTGAGCGTTGTTAATAGCAACGGCTGCTTGACTCGCTAAAGACCGGATAAGACTTTCATATTTTTTGTCAAACGGAATCCGCTCTCTTTCAGGAGATAACGAGTTGATCAGCTGCAGAACACCGATGACTTTATCCGTATGATCGCGCATGGGAATGACCATCATGGATTGTGTGCGGTAACCGGTGATTTCATCATATTTTTTCGGACCAGTAAAGTCGAACCCTTCCGCTTCGTAAACATCAGGTATATTGACAACCTCACCTGCAATAGCTACATGAGCAGAACAATTGGAGTGGTTTTCCTTGCCATCCACTTCCAGCGGAACGGGCGGCAGATCGATCTTATTACCTGTCGTACCCCCAGCGGCGAAACCGGTGGATTCCGTTTGCATGATCTCGAACTTCAGAACCTTCCGCTTATCCAGGACACGGTAGAGTGTGCCAGCATCGCAATGTGTAAATGACCTCGCTTCGGTTACAATCATTTCTAGCAGCTTGTCAAGATTCTTCTCGCTGCTGAGAGCAATCCCCAGCTGGTTCAACCGTTCCATATCTGTTAGAATAGAGTTTCCTGTTTTTTTCTTTACCATTATCTCTTTACCTATGATGGGTCAATTTAATCAGGAAGACCTTAGAAACGTGACCGGTCCTCTCCGTATTTCTCATTAGGGAAAATATAGAGGAACGACTGCGGAGAATCAAACGAAATTGTTGCTTGGAACTAAGTTCGAATCGAAAATTCTCTCAACGACACTTAACATCATGAATACCACAAGTTATGGAGAACTTCATTCATCTTATCGCGACACAAGTGTAGAGGAGTAAAGTAAACACCTACTACTGCAAGACAGTTTCAGAGAATACACTAACTATCGAATCGAAAAACAAAATAAAGAAAATGACAGGAAGATTCCCGGATTATTCAGACGCTCTAATGATGGGGACTGTGGGAATAAGCCTGTTCAATCTTGGGTGGTAAAGACGGTGGCGGTATTCTAATGTAGTAATACCTTAGTCTCAGGTAGGATGGAAGAATGCAATAATAAGTGGAAATGAATTTATTATCAAAGAAGGCTATGTTCTATAAACTAACTGAATTAGCCATAATAAAAACATTCAACACCTACAGCGTTGTTGATTTATTATGATCGGATGTTATAGACATTTGACTCCTAACGGAGTCTTTAAATATGAAAAGAAATCCCGTAGGGATTGCATGTCTATAAAAGCACTGAACACGGCAAACACAAACTCGGAGTTTAACAAGGTGGTTTAAACAGTATGCAAATCAGTTTATCTTTAGAACATAGCCTCAAAGAATAATCACCGCGAGCCCGTTCACCCTGTGAAATAAATCGAAGATTTAGCTACGCTATTTCACTGGGTAAACAAGCACGCTATAATCGAAGAAAGGATCCCGCAATTGCGGGACCCCGAAGGTTCGGGGTGGTTTATTTGATTATAGCGTCGGGATTTATTCCGTCGCTGTTCGGGGTCTATTATCTCAGATGATATCAGAACCACTTGTTGATAAAAAATATACTACCCGTAACTGAGGGATTACCTAATGTAGCAGATTTGTGTTGTACTTCATCCATTGATTCCATAAACTTATTTTTGAGTATGTTAAGATTCCAAACTGTCCGGATTCGAAAGATGATATCAATAGTTGATAGGGTAATAATAGCATTACTTTTCACTACTAATTTACTTTCCGCCGATATTGTGAAGATTACGCTTAACTCCGGGGATGAGGTTAAAAACTGTAAGAATCTCAAAATAGAAGACGACTCATTACACATTAAACTCTTAGCAAATGACAACCTCAGTCAAGTGATACTTATTGACAATATAAGGTCTGTTGTTACTCAGTCGAATTCAGACATTATCAAATATGATTTCACGGATATGTCAAGGACTCAAAAGACTAAGGCATTAGATAAAATAATTGTATCCGATTTTAATCAAGTTGCTGCCAAAGCCCCGCTAATTCCCGATTTATACTCTGATAAAAGTCACCTGGTATTCCTCATTAGCATTATCGTTGTAATATCAATAGTCACCGGTACAGTATTTATTTTTAGATTCGTAAAAAAGAAAAGAACGGATGAAACAATCCACGGTGCTAAAGAGATGGTGGCAACGATGCTGATGTGGGCTAAGAAACATAGAGATAAATCCTTAAAAGATTGAACGAATCTCACTCGGTTATTTAGAATAATTCAATTTATTCCAATAAGTTATTTCTTGCAAATTGAGATAATCAATACTATGTTTTGAACCACACACAACTGTCGGACGCAAGGGCCGACGATCAATCCTACATACTGTCGAGCGCAGGGATCGACTAAGCAACTAACGAAACAAGGAGGATACAATGAAAAATCATCACGAAGAAGGGCTGGTATTTTTCACCGATCTCACCAATTTTTACCGTACAACAAAGGGTATGGAGATAGAGCAGGTAGCTGATCTCTTGACTACCTTTGCCGAATTCACTCACCGTACCGTTACATCAGGAGGGGGTCACGTAATCGATTACATGCATGATAGTGCCCTGGGCTACTTTCCTGCGGATGGCGTCGATAAAGGTGTCCGAACACTCATGGAAATGAAGCGTCAGGTGGAGGAATGGCTCAAAACAGATGGCTTCAAAATGAAGCTGAGGATTGCCGCCCATTACGGTTCGTTCATGGTGATCTACCTGCCGCCCTTTTCAACCCCCGATCTTTTAGGTGATACAGTGAATATAGCTGTGAGACTGGGTGAGGGTGGACAAACGTCACATCGAGGCCGCTTGATAATATCCGCTGCTGCGTTTAGAAAACTCGCTCCGGATACACGGAAGAGTTTTCACAAGTACACTGAGCCCATAGTCTATTTGGCTGAAAAATAGCACCTGCATTCTCAGTGTTATTCTGGTAGGACAAACTCACTGATCAAACCATTGTATCAGGCGATTCTGGTCGATAAGGGATGCAGATGGTGTGGTATGCAGGATATCAGCGAGTGCATGCAAACCCTTTAAAACGGGGATCACGGATGATCATTCTTTCCATATCACTGGCTGTGTTTGAGAGGACGAGTTGGCGACCAAAATTTATGATCATTATAAAGATCAGAGGTATCCAAGGTATCATACATGGACAAAAAAGCGGGAGACATGTACCTGCCTCCCGCTTCCAGGGATCTAGCCTGCATTATTCATGAGCCGTTAAAATAAGAGTCACACGGGTCTCCTTAACTTGTTAAATTTGTGACAGATAAAAAACAAAACAAGAAAGGAAGACCCGATGAAGACTCTTGGCAAAAATTTACTCAGACAAAATGACAAGTTTCCATCAAATAATTGTGAAACAACAGAGAGTCATCAGGAAAGTTTCCCCTTTTTTGTTTCCCCGGTCTCGGGCAAGAAAGTACAGCTGGACTTCAACGGTGGATCGGTCACCAGCAATGCCGGTGTTCTGCTTTTGAGTGAGACGGAAAGACGGCTGGGGATCATTGATTCAGTGGTAGACTGTATTCCGGACAAACGGCGTCCCTATTCGGTTGAACATTCCCTTAAGGAGCTGGTATCGCAGAGAGTGTTTTCCCGCCTGTGCGGGATGGTGATGAGGATGCCGAAGACTGTAATTCCTTACGGATGGACCCAGTATTGAAGCTGGCAGTAGGCCGTTTGCCTGAAGGAGGCGATGATTTAGCCAGTCAGCCGACCATGAGTCGTCTGGAAAACGGGGTCAGTCGTTCTACTCTGATGCGGATGGGTTACGCCCTTATGGACGGATTTATGGATTCTTATCCGGAAGAACCCCGGGTCATTGTGATTGATTTTGACGATACCGATACCCCGGTCTATGGCGGCCAGCAGGAGCGTTTGTTCAATAGCTATCACGATGAGTACTGTTATATGCCCTTGCATGTCTATGAAGGTTTAAGCGGGAAACTCATCACCACCATCTTACGTCCCGGAAAACGCCCTTCAGGAAAAGAGACCCGCTCCTATCTGAAACGCATTGTGAAAAGAATACGCCTGAACTTTAAGGAGACACTTATTCTTTTCCGGGGGGATAGTCATTATTCCTCGCCAGATGTATTCGACTGGATTAAAAGTCAGGACCATGTCTATTCGGTGGTAGGCCTTACCGCCAATGCAGTCCTCAAGCAAGCGGTGGAACCGGTGGTTCGGGAAGTGAAACAACGCTATGCTCAGAATACACGTAAGGTGAAACGGTATCATTCGTTTTTCTATCAGGCCGGGAGTTGGGCTGAGAAAAGAAGGGTGGTGGCCAAAGTGGAGATGAATGAAAAGGGGCTCAATGTGCGTTTTATCAGCACCGAGATGATGGATGCCCAAGCCACGGCATTATATGAAACCATCTATTGTGCCCGGGGAAATATGGAGCTGTACATCAAGGATCAT
>CAZHRR010000135.1:0-6322 GCA_964534955.1 uncultured bacterium | reverse complement strand
ATTATTTTGGAGGGTCTTTGCGCCAAAGAAAATGGCGAAAGAATATTACTAAAGTCACTTTTCTCAGATAAATCCCAATATTATCTCGAGGTATTTGAATTTAAAAAAGCTTGGATTTGTTTCTCAAAACTTCCTTTTGCCAGAATTACATTCTGTTATGTTCTTACCACAATTCCAATATCGGAATTAGGAATCTTATGTCTGTCTGTCTTGTATAAATCAAAAGATAACATATACCTGAAAAATAGATTGATAATAAGTTAAGTTCGGAGTGGAAATTGACAGTTGAACAACTTGAAAAAATGAAAGATATAGCAGATGCAACATTAATTTCATCCCGCATTGCCAGTGGAGATGAAGAAACTTATCCTCATGAATTTGTAGAAAAACTGATTGAACGGAAAGAACACCCTATGCGATTATGGCGAAAATACAGGGGATTCACTTTACAGAAATTGGCTGGAAAGGTAGGTGTTACTAAATCTGCACTATCCATGATAGAGACGGGAAAAAGCCATCCATCGGGAAAACGGTTAAAAGCATTGGCTGATGCACTTCAATGCGATATGGAAGATTTAATTTGATAAACACCAAACTTTGTGGAAGTATCTACCTGAAATCGGACAAGCAAATCAGCCTTACTTTCAACCTTTATTTAGATTGGTATTCGCCACCCTGTAGAAATAATTTCGTACCTCATATTTCACTAAGGCGGCTAAGTGAATTAATGAGGATAAGTACTGTTTAATAGTCGTGCTCTTCACCCAGCTCATCCAAGCTAACCTGACTACTCTGCGGCTGGGTCGTAATATAGAGCATTTCTCCGTCACTGAATCCACAAACACCGAAGCCCAGGAATTGGCAGCCGAAGGAGCGCCGGAAGGCACTGTCGTTACTGCTGACAACCAGACAGCAGGGCGAGGCCGTCACGGGCAGTCGTGGTTCTGCGGAGCAGGAAAGGGGCTGGCTTTCTCAGTCATTCTGAGGCCTAGTATCAGGGGAAGATCTTCCGGACTTATTCCACTCCTGACCGGAGTAGCTGTGGTGGAGGCTCTGGAAGAGTTCAATCTCAAACCAGCCCTGAAGTGGCCTAATGATATTCTGCTGAACAGAAAAAAATGCGGCGGCATTCTGATGGAAGGAAAATTTCAGGGAGAGTTGTTGACCTCGGTTGTGATCGGCATCGGTCTCAACGTTAATGAGAGGCTCAGTGAGTTTCCTGCCGATTTGCAAGCCACGTCCACATCTGTTGCGGAGGAGACGGGTACAACTATCCAGCGGGAACTGCTGCTGGCGAAGATCCTGAACAGCCTTGAGCCGTGGTACCACAGTCTCCAATCTGGAGCAACAGTCGACATAATCTCAGCATGGGAGGACTGTTGCGCTCATCTGCATAAAGGTGTAAGTTTCTTACGAAAGGGTCAAGAAATGACTGGTACTTTCTCAGGTGTGGCAGAAGACGGAGAAGCAATCATCGTAAGCAGCGGCGACCGCTTGCTTCTCTCCTCGGAAGAGATAACAATACTGCGCGAAGAATAATGAACGGTCCGGAAGATCCGGCAGCTTTTCCCCTGTTCGGAATCTCCCACTTGGCTGCACTGGCTGTATTGGCAGTTCTGACTATATGGGGTATTCGCCTGCTCTCATGGAAGGACCCCAAGATCCTCCGGTACCGCATTCACTCTTGGTTGGCTGCTGTTCTAGCAGTTCGCTACATCATCTGGCTGCTTCCCGGATCGCTCAACGGGACTCTTACCCTCGCTGATAACCTTCCCCTGCACCTCTGTCGTATAAGCCAGATTCTGCTGATTTATTATCTCCTTAGACCTAACCAGAAGTTATTTGATATTCTTTTCTACTGGGTTCTGGCAGGATCGAGCCTGGCTCTTATCTTTCCCGAGTTCGAAGGTGATCCGCTGAGCATGGCTTACTTTGGAATGTTTTTGGGTCACGGACTGACCCTATTTGTGATGATCTATCTCCTCGCAGTGCAGCATTTGACTCCAACTCAAGGAAGCCTTCACCGGGCATTTATTGCCCTGAACCTCCTCGCCTTCGGTATCGTCCTCCCAATAGATTTTCTAACAGGCGGCAATTACCTCTACATGATGGACGTCCCAAGCTTGGACTTCGGCCCCATCCTATGGCTTCCGCCCCATCCGTGGTACCTCATCATATTGGATGGATTCTTCCTGTTGTTGTTCTGGGGACTTTATCGCCCGTTCAGAGCTCGGGAAGAAGCGGGTAGTTATAAGACAGTCTAATAAAAAAGTCTAATGATCGAAAAAGTCAAAGTCGTCCGATGTAACTTCCACGGTTCCTTTAGCTGACGGCGAAGTAATCACCGAATCACATGCGACTCCATGTTCACGGAATGTTGTGACCATGGCGTGTTCGATCACTGGCGCTTTCTTCCGGGAGTTGGTAATGGCAAAAACTGCGGGACCGGCTCCGGAAATAGTCATACCGTCGGCACCGGCTTCCAGAGCCCTCACCTTCACGTCATCAAATCCCGGGATCAGCTCTGACCTCATCGGCTCGATAACGATATCCTTCAGACTGCGGCTGAAGAGACCGTAGCTATTCTTAGAGAATGCTGATGCGATGAGACAGGCGTTGGCCATGTTTGCCACAAAACCGTACATGTTCACTTTGCTGGGAAGAATTTCCCGGGCCTTCCGCGTCAGAATCTGAATCTTCGGGATGACCAGTACGATGACGAGCCGGGAGATTGTACCTAATCTGGTCACATCCAACGGCACACTTGACCTGGTGAGAGTGGCGCCGCCGAGCAGAGCCGGAGCCACGTTGTCAGCAAAGAAACCTCCACTGACATATTCCTCCGCCAGCGTCGCCGGGAGAATAAGTTCTGATTTGGACAGTTTCTTTCCAAAGAGCAGATTAGCAGCATAAGCAGCGGCAGCAGCTGAGGCGGCACTGCTTCCCAGACCAGATCCTGCCGGGAGCCCCTTGATGATCTTCAAGGCGACACCTCTCTTCTCACGTAAGATATTCAGTACCTCCCGGGCGGCGATGCCGGCTGTGTTCTCATCTACTTTCATGGAAATCTCGTGGTCGGCATCATCGATGCTCTCGATGACGACTCCTTCCGGTGTCTTTCGGGCTTCCACGATATCTCCGAGACCTTTCACAGCAAGACCTAACACATCGAAACCGGGACCGATATTGCCGATAGTGGCAGGCGAGAAAACTTTTACTGTCTTGCTCACAGCTTCAGCACTTTTTCGATAGCTGCCAGTTCTGCGGGAAGGTACACCGGCTGGTTTGCGTATCTGTTTTCTGCATTATCGTGGTACCCCATGGCGCTGGATGAGAATTTACTTCCGTGGGCTGTAAGAACAACAACAACCTTTTCCCCTTCGCTAATTACACCACTATCTACCAGCTTCTTCACACCCGCGACCGCCACAGCAGAATTGGGACAAATGGCAATACCGGTGCGCTCCACGCGGGCCTTCCAGTCCATTAGCTCCTGCTCGGAAACCATTTCCACAACTCCCTTGAAACGCTTCAGCTCCCGGACAGCCTTTTTGAAACTTACGGGATTACCAATGCGGATAGCGCTGGCTTCTGTCGGCTTAGCCACTTGCGGTACCAGATCAGCGAAACCGTTCCGGAAGCTCTGGTAGAGAGGCGATGCAGACGAAGTCTGCACGCCAGCCAACCGCGGCAATCTATTGATGACGCCCAGCTTTTTCAACTCCCTGAGACCCTTTCCCAGGGCCGAGATGTTCCCGGCATTTCCTACGGGGATGACAAACCAGTCCGGCACGTCCCAGTTAAGCTGGTGCAGCGTCTCTATACCGATAGCTTTCTGTCCTTCGATACGTACAGAGTTCATGGAGTTCAACAGGTAAATGGGGTGCTTGGCTGTCAGTTCCTGCACAAGCTTCATACAACCGTCAAAATCTGTTTCCAATCCGATGGTAACCGCCCCGTAGGAGATGGGCTGCACCAGTTGCTCCTGTGAGATTTTACCTTTCGGCAGCAGAACAATCCCCGTCATCTTTCCAGCGTGGGCTGCATAAGCGGTCATGGATGCTGAGGTATCTCCTGTAGAAGCACAGATGACGTGCTCACATCCAAGATGTTTCGCCCAGGAAACACCCGCCACCATCCCCCGATCCTTGAAGCTGAGGGTAGGGTTCATCCCCTCGTGCTTAAAAAGAAGCTCGATCCCCAACTCTGATGCAAACTCCTCAGTAATATTGTAGAGAGGTGTGTCACCTTCATCCAGCGTAACAATGGTGTCAGACTCGAGTGACGGCATAAGAACATCCAGGTAGCGGCAGAAGGCAACTTCATTCTGCTTCTCGTCGACTTTACGTTTCCACTTATCAGCAGATATATCACTGAAATCGTGTATGACTTCCAACAGTTCACCACAGTCGCACCGGTATCGCCGGTCCGAGATGGGATACGATTCACTGCATTCGATGCAGATGAATGTAGATTGGGATTGAGTACTCATGGGTAAATCTGGGGCTTCGATGGTAACATTACAGTTTAGCAGCTACTGCCTCAGCCACTTCAAGACTTGTATTATCAAGACCCACGTCGTACGTCCCCACCTTCCGCTCAGCAATAACCTCTGCAACTGCCTGTTCCAGTCTGCCAGCCATGTCTGATTCACCCAGCCAGTCCAGCATCATCCTGGCGGTGAGAATCATAGCCGTGGGATTCACCTTATACTGACCAAAATATTTGGGAGCTGAACCATGAGTGGGTTCAAAGACAGCATACTCGTCGCCCATGTTTGCCGAACAGGCAAATCCCAGCCCACCAACCAACTGAGCAGCCAGATCTGAAAGAATATCTCCGAACATGTTCTCTGCCACTATCACCTCATAGTCCTCAGGATTTTTTACGAGCCACATGCACTGGGCATCTATATTGGTCTCCCACAACTCGATGCTGGGATATTTTTTCGCTACTTCCCGAGCGGTTCTGATCATAAGTCCACCTGTCTCCCGTAAAACATTCGGTTTGTCCACCACTGTCACAGACTTCCTGCCGAACTTCTGAGCATATTCAAACGCCTGCTTTACGATATTCTCACAGCCCTGCTTGGTCATGATACGAGTGGACATGGCGATATTCTCCACACCGTATTGCTCAAATTTCTTCATCTTGGGATGATTGGCGTCAAGGGCATCAAAGACATCCTGCGGCAGCGGAAAAAACTCCACTCCACCATACATCCCTTCCGTATTTTCACGGAAAATATCGATGTTAATTTCATCCTTATAGTTGAGTGGATTGCCGGGGTAGGCTTTGCAGGGCCTCAAATTAGTGTGGAGGTTGAACTCTTGCCGAAGCTTCACGATGGGTGAGAAATAGACGAATCCTTTGTCATGAAGTTCCGGCGCCAATTCCTCAGCCGCCTCTTCCTTAGGCTTTGATGTGATCGCACCAAAAAGAGCGCAGTCAGTCGTCTTCATCATCTCCTTGGTACGTTCCGGGAGAGCTTCACCCTCAGACTTCCACAACTCCCACCCTATATCGCCGTGAATATATTCCGCATCGAATGCCAAACGATCGAGTACAATGCGGGCACATTCCATCACTTCACTTCCAACGCCATCGCCGGGCAGCCACGCAATTCTGTAATTAGCCATCATCTGCCTCCATATCTAATTTGATAAAATCTGATCAGAGAGATGATAAATTTACACAAGTTTAACATTGAATAACCCTGTCATTATAACCCCAAATTCCGACATTGATTAAAACATTTTAAACCAATCGTCTCTCAAAATAATGGCGAACAGGTACACGAACCTGAATTAGTGATTGTTGATAACACGTATTTTTTCAACCTGTCCCCGACCTTAGGTACGGGACCAAGCCTACATTTCATTACCTGTCTACACTATCTCTACATGTCCGTCGTAAGAATGTAGACGGACGACAGGCAGGCGTGTTCATTTATGGACTCGCAACATAATATTCTTTCGGCGAGGGGGTAAACCCCCACGCTTAATCGAAGAAACCCCCATAAATGGGGCTGTATTTACAACAAGATGCTTTACCTGCACTGTTGAATACTTGTCCTGCAGGGAAGTTTATTCAATGAAATGCGAAGCATATTTCCATAGGGAATGGCCATATCAGGGCGAAGCCTATTCCAACAGGGGCACCCTTTTTGCAGAGACAAACAGGTCTTATTTTTCATGGAAACTTCAGTTTTGTTACCCGTATTCTATGCGAAACTAGATGCTAAAAAGTGAGGTTTTGTTTTTGTTTTACACAGGTTATTCCCATAAATTTCTTCGTAACATCGAGGGTTAGACAAATATAT
>CAZHRR010000134.1:0-6365 GCA_964534955.1 uncultured bacterium | reverse complement strand
CCGTGGATAAACCAACGGTGTTGAGTACATCTAAATTTAACCAATTTACCGCAATTAATTCAAAATTTATTTGGGGGAGAAGAAATCTTTCTTGATACATTAATCCAACCCGTAGAATTTTTTTATTCATTGCCTTATCTTCGTCTGAAATATCGAGTGCTTCCTTAGCTAAAGATAAAAATTTTCCTAAGATTCTGAAAATATCGTAACCTGTTTTTTCTACATCAAATTCTTCCATAATCCAACATGCCAGTATGTTTGGCTCTTTTTCAGGCAATTTTGACAATTTCTCAGTGGCATTTTCTAATCGCTTCGTCATTGCTTCTCCTTTACTAACTTAATTCAACAGCGCAAAATCTAAAGAATTTTATTTGTTCCTATGAATAATCTTTATCCAATGAGATTATAGGCGAAACGAGTGAGCATAAAACCGGTTATTCCTATTGTTGTACCCTTCGGTATTGCTATCGTTTTGTTGACATCAACAAAGTGATCATTAATGAGGTATATGACCGTCTCATAAGCAGTCTTTGCCTTATTTATCATCATAATGAACCCGATATTGAAATCGTATTGTAGTTTAGTACTTTGTACCGTCGAAATTGTCTGTTTGAACTGACTTGACACGGAATTCCCTGCATGAAGATGGACTTCCTTAGACATTACTCTCGGGAAAAGCCCATGTTGCCAAACCGACAACGTCATTCATTTTCCGGACAATCTTTGTTTCCAGCGGCTGCAGTATAAATTCTCCCACAACAGCGATCTCGGCGCTGAAGAGATGTCCGCTGATAGTTTTAAAATTCGGACCGCTCATGGAAACATGTGCATGTACGAAAGGTTTACCATCTTTTTTGGATACGTTGCCCTGGCATGAAACCAATTCGTAATTACCTGGGAAACTC
Organism: uncultured bacterium; assembly: GCA_964534955.1. GTDB lineage: Bacteria > Fidelibacterota > Marinisomatia > Marinisomatales > UBA2128 > UBA2128. The sequence continues at coordinate 5,460 of CAZHRR010000134.1, read as the reverse complement.
TTCTTCCGGTATTCTTTATAGCGAATATTATAGAAACCCAACGTAGCATCTGTTAAAGCTCCGATACCGCTTAGAACAGCTGATGTTATTTTTTCATCCTCTACTACAGATAGAATGGACTCAATCACATCATCGCCCTTTTCCATGGATATCAGAAAGTTGTCACCGTCATTAACGTAATTCATTCAGGGCTCCATCTTAAATCGAGATTTCTGTTGGCGGAAGTTTCATCCAGTCGTCTGACCGGCGTGGAATAAGGAGCGTTCCTGACTTTCTCAGGATCACTTTTCGATTCCTCATCAATCTTGAGCAGGGCGTCGGCAAAGCGATCAAGACTTTCCTTTGTCTCGGAATCGGTAGGCTCCGTCATCATCGCTTCAGGTACATTCAGTGGAAAGTAGACAGTAGGTGCATGGAAACCAAAATCCAGCAGCCGCTTGCCAATATCCAGCGCTGTGACACCCCTCTTCTTCTGACGTCGTGCGGTAAGGACAAACTCGTGCATGCACGGCCCGTTGAAAGCCACATCGTAAACGTCAGTGAGCTTACTCAAGAGATAGTTGGCGTTAAGAATCGCCTGACGGCTGATAGCATGGATTCCCTCGATACCGAGCATACGAATGTAAGTATAAGCTCTGACGAGAATGCCAAAATTGCCGAAAAATGATTGGACTCTACCTATTGAATCGGACCGTTTGCCATCGAGTATATATTTGCCATTTTTCTCTTCTACGAGAGGTGATGGGAGAAAACCTGCCAGTTCTGCAGTCACACCGATAGGACCTGCACCCGGACCTCCTCCGCCATGAGGAGTAGAAAACGTCTTGTGCAGATTAATGTGAACAATGTCGAAGCCCATGTCCGCCGGGCGCACGAGACCAAGCAGAGCATTAAGATTGGCGCCGTCCATGTACATAAGTCCCCCTGCCTCGTGAACAAGACGAGTGATTTCTGTGATGTCTTCCTCGAACAGTCCCAGAGTGTTAGGCTGTGTCAGCATCATACCGGCCACTTCCGGCGAAAGCTTTTCGCGGAGATAGTCTAAATCCACCCGTCCACGTTCATCGGATTTTACCTGGATTACATCAAATCCGGCCATTGCGACGCTGGCGGGGTTGGTGCCGTGGGCTGAATCGGGAATCAGGATATACTTCCTGTGGTTACCTTTTTTAGCGTGATATGCCTGCATCATAAGCACACCTATAAGCTCTCCCTGGGAACCCGCAGCGGGCTGCAGTGTAAAGCGGTCCATCCCGGTGATGGCTTTGAGCTGCTCTTCCAAGCCGGCCATGATAGCCAAGGCACCCTGTACCGTCTCTACCGGCTGACAAGGATGGATGCTGCTCAGTCCAGGGAGATTAGCCATAGTTTCGTTCACCTTAGGATTGTACTTCATAGTGCACGATCCCAGCGGATAGACATCTTTGTCGACGTGGTGATTTTTTGCGGAGAGATTGGTATAGTGACGGACGACATCGGGCTCAGTCACTTCCGGCAAATTGGGAGGATCAAAACGAAGTTCCTCCATCTCGAATATGTCCCTGAGGGAAGTCTCAGGCACATCACTTTCCGGCAGGGTAACGCCCAACTTCCCCGGATGGCTCTTATGAAAAATCAGATGATCACTCATGGAGACCTTCCAGTAATTGGGTCAAATCCACTTTAATGCCTTCCAACGCTTCCGTAACGGAACCGCTGTATTTCAACCCAGCTGTGGCGAGATGGGGTTTGCCTCCACCGCCCCCACCCAGCTTCTTGCCCCGCTCCCGGGCTATGTCGCCTGCTTTGATTCCCGCCTTAATCAAATCCTGAGTAACCACAAACACTAGCGTTAACTTTGATTCAATATCAGCGGCAAGTACGCCGATACCGCTATTTAGACCTGAAAGAAGGTGGTCACCTAATAACTTAAGATGGTCAACATCATCTGCTTCAATTGCTCCAATAGCAAGCCTTCGTCCGTTCACTTCAAGTGATTCATTAATTATTGCGAAAATCTCTTTTTTGGCATCGCTTCCCGACCTGCTGCGGAGCTTTTTCTCCAACGACCGGTTTTTTTCCATAAGCTGACTGATACGGCTTTCAAGATCGGAAATAGGTACATTGAGCAACTCCTGCAAAAGAGACAACTGCTGAAAACCTTCGTTTACATAGTGATAAGCACCCATCCCAGTAACTGCGAAGATACGCCTTACGCCGGCAGAGAGTGAAGATTCCTCAGTGATCTTGAAGAAACCGATGTCTCCTGTCCGTTCCACGTGAGTCCCGCCGCACAGCTCCTTTGAGAAATCACCGATGGTAATCATGCGCACTTCGTCGCCGTATTTCTCCTCGAAGATGGCTTCGGCTCCCTCCTTCCGGGCTTCATCGAATCCTTTTATGCTCACATCCAGCGGACTATTCAAAAGAATTTGACTGTTCACTATCTCCTCGATCTTCTCAATCTGTTCAGGAGTAATCTTCTCGTAGTGAGTCAAATCGAATCGTAGATGGTCTGGACCTACCAGTGAGCCGGCTTGCTGAACGTGATCACCAAGGACTATTTTCAGTGCCTTGTGCATAAGGTGAGTGGCTGTATGATTCTTCCGGATGGCTTCCCTGCGCTCATGCTCAACTTCAGCTGTAACAGAACTGCTGCTGATTTCCTCGCCATCAACCATTTCTGCCACGTGGATGTGACAGTCACCGTCTTTCACTGTATCAGTCACCCTTAGCTCAAAATCCTTACTTGAGATGAAGCCGGTATCCCCTACCTGACCGCCCTGTTCGGCGTAAAACGGCGTTTTATCGAGAATAATGAGGTATTTTCCGTCCACCTGCTGATAACGCCGGATTTCACTCTTCGAGGACACTTCTTCATATCCGTTAAATTCGGAATCGTTACCTTTGGTCAGTTCTACCCATTTACTACTTTCCAAGTCTATTTTAAATTTCCCGGCAGATCGGGCTGTTTCCTTCTGATTTTTCATAGCTGTATCAAATCCTTGTATGTCAACGGAAAGTCTTTGCTCCCGGGCCATCTGCTCTGTCAGATCCAGAGGGAAACCATATGTGTCGTAGAGCTTGAAGGCTGCCTCACCCGGGATCTCCTTCCCGTCAAGATCTTCTACAATCTTGTGATAGTTGTCTAAACCGCGATCGAGTGTCTCGTTAAATTTGCTTTCTTCAGCCTCAATAACCTTCTCCACATGCTTCTGTTGCTCCAAGATTTCGGGGTAAGCATCACTCATCAGTTCGATGACGGTTCCCACCAATTGATGCAGAAAGGTATCATGCATATCCAATTGGTGACCAAACCTGGCTGCCCGACGCAGAATCCTCCGTGCCACGTAGCCTCTCCCTTCATTGGACGGCAGTACACCATCAGCGATGGCAAAGGTCAGCATACGTATGTGATCTGAAATCACGCGAAAAGCCATGGGATTATCGTCATACGACACTTCCAGGAGTTTCTCAGCTTTAGCAATGATGGGCTGGAATAGATCAGTATCATAGTTGCTCGACTTCCCCTGAAGGACAGCCGTAATGCGTTCCAGCCCGGCTCCGGTGTCCACGTGAGTCTCGGAAAGGTCCTCGAGAGAGCCATCATCTTTCCGGTTATACTGGATGAAGACCAGGTTCCACAGCTCCCAGTAATCCAGCGAGGTGTTAATGCCATCAGAGCTCTGTTTTGATGGATCATCGCCGACATAGTAGTGTATCTCCGAACAGGGACCGCAGGGACCGGTTTCTCCCATCTCCCAGAAATTGTACTTTTTGCTGCAGCGGAGGACCCGTAAAGGGTCAACATCTGTCACCGACTTCCACAGTTCAGCCGCCTCATCGTCCTCTTCGTAGACCGTTGCCCAGAGGCGATCTTTGTCGATTCCCCACACTTCCGTGAAAAGCTCCCACGCCCACTGGATAGCTTCGCTCTTTTGGTAATCACCGAAGGACCAGTTACCCAGCATCTCGAAAAATGTATGATGAAACATGTCCTGCCCCACATCTTCCAGATCGTTGTGTTTTCCAGAGACGCGGATGCACTTCTGGGAGTTCACTACACGGCGATGCTTCGGCAACTTCTTCCCCAGGAATATAGGTTTGAACTGGTTCATCCCGGCGTTGGTGAAAATCAGCGTTGGATCGTCCTGTGGTACCAGGGAAGCACTTCGGACAAATGTATGGTCTTTCTCCTGGAAGAATTCGATAAACTGTTGTCTGATCTCGTTAGCTTTCATCTTATTTGGTGATTGGTAAACTGGTGATTGGTGATTGGTCTTTATTCAACATTCACAATACACTATGCTTCTGACGGTATCTCCCACGCTCACTATTCACTACTCCACTACTCACAACTCACCAATTCTTTTTCTTGTCATACTGGCAGATTAGTCAGAATTCTAAGCTGGTGTAAGTGAGACGAATTTACCGTCGAGTGCAGGTTAATTCAACAGGTTTTCAGGCGACGTATAAAGAGTATTAACAAAATAGAGAATGATCTATGTTATAAATCGAGAGAGTGGCAAAGAGCAATATCTATTTTATCAATAGTATCTCCTTGTAGATGCCCCATTTTATTCTTGATTCGTGTTTTATCAATCACACGAATCTGCTCACAGCAGGCAATACTGTCTTTGGTAGCTCCACCGTCTCCCTTTTGAATTAATACTTGGAATGGGTAGATCTTCTTGTCCCGGGCATCTGTTAGGGGTATAACAATAGAGATAGGAGAATTCAAATTACCTATGTCGTTTTGCACTACAACACAGGGTCGGGATGTGCCATGTTTTTCGTGCTCTTTTGTTGGTTGCAGATCTACCCGAACAACATCTCCGCGGTAGATTTCAGGACTTGGCATCTTTACCAGATCTCACGATCAACATGCTCAAACTCTTTCAGTATCTCAAGATCTTCGTTCCACATTGACTTATATCCTTCAATCATTTCTTCAGCCAGTTGCTTTTGGATCCAAAGGTTTAGTGCCTCTCGGATTGCTTCAACCTTGTTAAGATGCACCTTTTTACGAATTTCTTCAAACTTATCATGCAACGAATTCGGCAACGTCAGACTGATCCTTTTGAGTGTTTCTTTTGATTGATTTTCAAAGCGCATGATTCCTCCTTTCCTATCGCATGTGTAATTGTGCATAAACAATATACACACGATTTATACACATTCCAACGGCTCATATTACTATGAATCAAGAACATTGTTCCCCCTTTAGACAAATTATCTATGAATGATCGCCTTCAATAGTGTTCTTGACATTATTCCCTATTCAGGGTGTGAGTTAATGTCGTAGTAGGTATTTGTCATATAAGCTGAAAATAGAAAAAGCTAATCTGAGGAATGTATCAATCCAGCCTAAAAGAGAATTGGCTGAGATGTATTTGGAGCTGTAGAAAGAACGGGAGGAAGATCATCCCAGATTCGCCATCTTAGCTGATGCAATAAGGGCAGGAGCAAGGGGATAAATCA
>CAZHRR010000133.1:4318-6390 GCA_964534955.1 uncultured bacterium | reverse complement strand
AAAGATTTATCTCAACGGGACTTTTTGTTGCTTCTTTAGTTAATTTTATCATCGGTTTTAATAGTTACTTCATCTTCTTTATAATTTTATGGGGTATTAACGGCTGGTTTCAATCTATGGGTTCAGCACCTTGTGTAGTTTCCATAACACAATGGTATTGCCAAAAAGAATATGGTTCTTATTATGGGATCTGGGCAGCATCGCATAATATAGGTGAAGGACTTACGTTTATTGCAACATCAACCATAGTTGCTCTTTGGGGCTGGCGCATGGGATTTACGTTGCCAGGACTTATATGCGTTGGTGTTGCCATAATCTTGTATATTACTCTACAGGATCGTCCCCAAACGTATGGACTGCCACATGTTACAGATTTTAAAGGTGACTATTCTGCAGGAAAACCTTCAAAAAAATCTATTGGCCAATTAGAGCTTGAAGTTCTTAAAAACCCCGTCATCTGGCGAATTGGATTAGCAGCGGCTCTGTTATATACAGCACGATATGGTATTCATAGCTGGGGGCCTTCCTATTTCCAATGGGAAAAGGGTTTTTCAATAAATGAAACGGGATGGTTAATGGGGTTGAACACAAGGTTAGGTTTAGCCGGAGCGGTTTCATCCGGTTTTTTATCGGATAAAATCTTTGGATCGAGGAGAAATATTCCCACTCTTATTTACGGTTCTTTATTGATTTTGGGATTGGTTGTCATATTTATTTCTCCTGCGGGATATATTGGGAGTAATGCCCTCGGACTTGGTCTTTTTGAATTTGCTTTAGGAGGTTCGTTGGTGTTTTTAGCCGGTTTGATAGGGGTTGATGTTGTCCCCAAAAAAGCTGCTGGAGCCGTAAAAGGAGTGGTGGGCTTAATTAGCTATCTTGGAGTTGCTACCTCTGAATGGATAGGAGGACTCTTAATTGATGCAGGCAAAACTGTTGTCGATGGTAAAGAAACCTATAACTGTGATTATGCTTTCTTTTTCTGGATAGGTGCAGCAATACTTTCTCAGATTGTCGCTCTTACCTTCTGGAATGTGAAATCAAAGGCTTAGGCTTAGTGAAAAAAATAACAAGTTCGTTGCAAACACAAATAACAAGAAAAGGAGCTCAATAGCATGATACAGATTAATAATAACCTTCAGGGTATTTTATTGTCTTTATTGCTCTCTACTGGTATTTCGGCACAGACAATAAGTGTTCAATCGGAAAGCGGCCTTAATGTTACTTTTGGTGGTGAAGTGGAAATGGAGTTTGTAGATGTGGAAGGTCCGGGTGGATTTACTAACCAGGATCTGACCTATCAGAAAGTAAAAACCCGCAGTCCCCACATGCGGATTGATAAGGCTATTCTCTCCACGAGAATCGACTACAGCGAAAATTTATACTACAAATTTGAACTCCGTTTTGGCGACCAGAAGGCCAATGTGGATAAGCATTACGCACGGCTTATAGTGCCCTCGATAAATACCATGTTCGAGGTTGGGAAAAATAAACCCATGATAGCGACCAAGCGACATACTGAGGGTTACCCACTTATTGGCACTGCTTTTTGGAAAGGGAGAGAATATCATATTACATCCAGAACAAAAGCTGAATTCGGACCTATCGGGTTTACGGGCAATCTCTCTTTTGCAATGAAAAGACCATTCGGTACAGATGACGCTGCGGAAGATAAATCATTCAAAATGATGGTTTATGATGATTATGATGATAAGGACGGACAGACATTCGAATATGGTGGCGCTCTCGCTTTGGAAGCTTTCGGTCTTTCCGCCCAGGGTTGGTATTACACAGGTACTCTTATAGATGATTACGATTGGAAAACGTCTCTTGGATTCTTACCAGGATATAGTGACTTAGCAGATAGTAATCCGGATTGGGAAGAAGACGATAAGACGCATTGGTGGTACGGAGGTCGGGCAGGTTTTGATCGGGGCGGCATTCAACTGAGGGCTGAGTACATCAAGGCTCAAGACGGTCTGTTACCCCGCAACGGTTATTATGTCGAGGGATCTATAAAACTGACTCTTGGCTTTCTTCCTGTCCAATACATCGAACCTGTGGCTCGTTATGGG
>CAZHRR010000133.1:3156-4308 GCA_964534955.1 uncultured bacterium | reverse complement strand
ACTCAATATTGAAAGACATCCCCCTGTTCTGGGTGACCCTGAAACATGGGATAGGTCAATGGCAACCGTTGCAATCTTGGCGCCTCTAAATAACTTTGTGACTATTAAGTATGAATACTACGTGTTGGATGAAGTAACGGGAGGAGGTATTGATGTAAATGAAGACACTGGTGTTACGACTGATAATTCGTTTGTAAAGGATGATCAGTTGTTATTCCAAATTAAATACGAGTTCTAGGAATTGGAATTCATAAAGAACTAAGTCGGGATAGTTCCGGCTTATGTGCTAAATGATAGAAGAGGATATTGCAAGACTCTTGAAACGAAGGAGGAGATAACCATGGATAAGTTACTCAAAGTCCTCACATCACTGATGCTGATCTCTGGATTGGTATTCTTTGTCGGTTGTGGGGAGGAAGAAGAGGACATCGAAATCACGTATGACAGTTTTGATATCGAGACTGTCATGTCCCTCAGCGCGGGAGAAGATGCAAACGCCGAGATTATTCGTACAGTACCGGGTACGGATGATCAAGCTGTGTTCGTCTCTTCAGCAATTAACCGTCTGACTGTGATTGAATACACTTCGTCCAGCTTCGCATTTACGGCATACTATGACCTGGATCCAGGATCTGCTACTGCAGAGATGACTTCACTTGATGTTTCACCACAAATAGGCGGCGAAAACTACGTGGCCGTCTGTGTGGCAGAAGTGGATTGTGCACTTGGGAAGGTTTTGTTTGTAAGATTGTCCGATGGGACAATTGTAAGCGAAGTGCAAGTGGGTTACAACCCAGACGGAACTGCCTTTACTAAAGACGGTTCTTATCTGATTGTCGCTTGCGAGGATGATCGTGAGGACCGGCCCTGCAAGCCTGAGGACAGGTGGGGCGGAAGCGTGTCCATCATCGATCTCACTGACGGGATCGCCAATGCGACACTGGCTCAAGATTATCTCGTGAATTGGGATGTTGATTCTGAGCCGGAACATTGCGAAACATCTGCAGACGGCACAGTCATCGTTACCGTGCAGGAAACAAGTCAGATCATAATCTTCAATACATCTGACGTGCCTCTGGACGCAAGCAAGATAACCATAGTCGATCTACCCGATGATATTGAAGCTGGCGGTGAAGGTATCACTGCAGAACC
>CAZHRR010000133.1:0-3146 GCA_964534955.1 uncultured bacterium | reverse complement strand
TTATCTCGCCTGACGGAGCTCTAGGCTTGATTTCCAATGAACAAAACGGTACGTTCCAGATGATGAGCCTACCTGATGGAGCTCTGTACGGCAGCCCTTACATTATAGAAAACGATCTGCCGGCAGGATGGCAGCGTGATGATCGCAAAGCCAAAAAGCGAACAGAACCTGAAGAGTGTTCTTTAGTAGAGAAATCAGATAAACTCTATGCTGTTTTTGCTTTGCAGGAATCACACGCAGTGATTGTCTATGATGTGACAGATCCGGCGAACCCTGTTTTTGATTCGATGGCTCCGGCTGGGATTGACTATGAGAATGATAATGGCTGGGAAAAGAGTACGATCGGTTCCGAAGGTCTGGGTATGCATCAGACAAATGGCGTTGCATTCTCTGCCAATGAGCGAGAAGGCAGTATTACTATGTTTACTGCCCAGTGGGCCAGAGACTAAGTAGCAATTCTAAGTTGCTGACAGTATGAATCAGAGCCGGTCAAATACCGGCTGGCTCTGATTTAATTGTTGCGAAAGAAAATTGGTTACAGGTAACCAAGTGGGGTAGTGTATGCTGATGAATAAGAAATTCATCCTTTTCAATGTTGTTGCTCTGTTTTGTTCTATCTTATTCTCGCAGGATGATTCTGACACCACTTCCTTACTGGATTTAACCTCTGAAATAGAACCGTTGGGTATTGTCCCCTATCTCTCAAAAGGCTATGGTAATGGTCCTGATCAACTGGCTCAGCCGGACGATGTTGAATTCCTTGCTGACGGATCAATGGTCGTAACTGATGTGGACAACAATCGTATTCAGCACTTTTTTCTTTCCGGCGAATTGATTCGCTCTATCTCTGCCGATGATCTAGGGCTGGAAGACACTGAGATCATCCCCACTGGTGTTACTAAGGATAGTGAAGGGTATGTGTATGTTACTCTTGAGGGTGTGGGACGGATCGCGAGATTTCAACCTGATCTAACTCTTGATCAATTCATTGGGAGACCGACAAAAGTATCTGCCGAGGAGTACTACCATCTTGAGAATGATGGTGGTCTTATAAAACCACAGGGGTTGATATCTGCGGCAAATGGTGATTTGTATGTCATTGATATGGCGAAAAAAGTATTTAAGAATGAGAAGAATAAAAATTTCGGATTCAGGAAATTTAAGAAAGTTGTTAAAGAAGGACGTATTACATACGATTACGATCGTAATTTTACTCAAACACAGGAAATAACTAAAGTGATGTTCAAGAGTGAGGGAATGGCCATCAGTGAAGATCAAACTACCCTCTACATAGCCGAAGAAAAACCTAACAAAGAACAGTTTGGGAATGTGGCCAGGAAGAGGTATGTAGCAGCCTTCGATCTGCAGACCGGCTGTTTTCTTAATCAGTTGTTAGGTGTAACTATTGAGAATGATTCCATTACTAGTGGGTATTTTAATGATTCAGTGGAAGGACTGTGTGTATTTGGTGAGGTTCTAATTGCAGTTGATGAAAAAGCGGGGCGGATCTACTTCTTCGATAGAAACACCAGCGAGTGTAAAGGATATCTCGGAAAGAGGGCATACTTCTATTGTGATGATCATACTGACTGTGTAATTGATGGAATTAACTATAATGAGCAGACCATCATTGCTGGGGAAGCCATGCCGCACCTCAAGAATGACTGGCTCAAAAACGAACTGGCTTCACCGGATGGTGTTTCTGCAGTTATCCTTAAAGATGGGTCTATGCGGCTGGCAGTTGTAGATCAATGGAACTCGCGCATTCTGGTGTACGATCTTAGTGAGATTCTGAAAAAGTTCTGACTGCATCTATAATGAAATGGTTGTTTGGATTTAGTGCTATCCTTCTGTTTACTTCTTGTGAGAGCGAATCGGACAATTCACTTCCAGAAGCTTCTTTCAACTATATTCCTCAGGAGCCGGTTACCGGAGAAGTCATTACATTTAATGCTTCTTCTTCATCAGATCAGGATGGTGTTATAGTTGCATACGATTGGAATTTCGGGGATGGGGAAGTGGGAGTTGGGGAATATGTAACTCACTTCTTCGATGAAGAGGGAACTTACGATGTCACTTTAAATGTAACGGATGATAAAGATGGAACTTCGATAGTAACAGTATCAATCTTTATCAGTTCTGCCTTAATCTTAGTAGAACAAGTTAGTGTTCCAGTGGTATCTCCCTCAGGTCTGGTGCTAGCGGATGATAAACAAAGCCTTTGGACAGTGAGTGATAAGCCCGGTGGAGGTATCTACCAGGTATCAATGACTGGAGATATCATTTCATCAATACCGTATTACGGTTCGGATCTCGAAGGGATTACTTTGAACTATTTTGATTCAAGTTTTTGGGTTGTTGAAGAAGCTTCAGGAGATTTGGTTCACGTGGATAATAACGGGGATGAAGTCCAACGTGTAGCTGTATCTGGAAGTACAGATGGTTCCGGTGGATTGGAAGGCATAAGTGTTAGACCTGAAGACAGACATTTCTTTATACTGAAGGAGAAAGACCCGGGTGTTCTAATTGAACTTGATGACGAGTTCAATCTGGTCCAATACAATCGCCTGTACTTTGCGGATGATTATGCCGGAATAGACTATGATCCCGCAGAAAATACCCTTTGGATTGTGAGTGATCAGAACCAGAAAGTCTATAAGTGTGATACTTCCGGCAATGTACTGAAATACTATTCCATCGCTCTAACCAATATGGAAGGTATTGCTGTGAATGTTGAGAACAAATCAGTTTACCTCGTCAACGATGAAAAAGAAACGTTGTACGTTTACTCACTGAAAGAATAGAGAAAGGAGGAAAAACTTTTTGTTTATGAGTTCATCGAATAACAACAAAAGGAGGAAGGTCATGAAAAAGATGCTACTAGCAACAGTGCTGATTCCTGCTGCACGGATGAGAATGGCGATTACGACGATTTCATCGAGATCTACAACGGAGGTACTGCTTCTGTAGATGTCGGCGGGATGTACATCACCGACGACTTGGCAGATCCCAGACACCGCCCCTGATTCGACAACCATCGATCCGGGCGGATTCCTACTGCTATGGGCAGATAAAGAGTCTGAACAGGGGATTCTGCATGTTGAGATCAAACTGGGCAGCGGGGGTGAACAGATCGGTCTGTTTGC
>CAZHRR010000132.1:0-6399 GCA_964534955.1 uncultured bacterium | reverse complement strand
GATGATGAAGATGACGATGAAGATGGAAGAGATAAGATTGTGGTACAGACACCACAAACCCCTGAGACATATTCTCTATCCCAGAACCATCCTAATCCCTTCAATCCAAATACAACGATTAGCTATGCGATCCCCGACAATGGATATGTGACGCTGCAAGTTTACAATCTGTTGGGTAAAGAGATTGCGAACCTTGTAATTGGGTACCAACCAGCGGGACGCTATCAGGTACAATTCGACGCTTCACATTTGAGCGCTGGTACTTACCTCTACGTGCTGGAAGCGGGATCTTTCCGGGAAGTTAGGAAAATGGTCTTCTTGAAATAATACTGGTTGAAATATCATTGCTTAAAAAGGGTGGTCTCATGATTGCCCTTTTTTTATCACTATATATTAAGTAATCGATACATGTAATGCAGTATAAGTAGTAGACATTTCACTTTCAAATATTGTCTTTTACTGGCGTTTTCTGTCATACTTGGGTGTTCAGAAACAACCCTCTCCCCCACCATCTCAACTCAATTTATATTGCCATTCCCCCGTCGAGAAACTAACTTCCGCCGCCTTTTCAGGCACCCTATGCGCCAGTAGCTCAACCAGGTAGAGCAGCGGACTCTTAATCCGTTGGTTGGGGGTTCGATTCCTCCCTGGCGCACTCTCTAAAACCCTCGTTTTTCAACGAGAAATAGGGATTTGCCCTTACCCTGACAACTATCACTTTTTAGCCTGGTTTCTCTCTTTGGAGAAAGAACAAACCAAAGTGAAGATATCTGTCACCTCCTCTTCATTTAGCCTCATTAATTTATCAGCTTCGAAATCATTTTTATTAAGGTTCCAAGATTTGTCCACAGGATCTCCTCCAAGGGAGACCCTCCGGGTCGCAGGAGGCTGTACGGAGGACACTGTGTGTGCCCTGCGGATTGTTTTTCTCGATGATAAAACAGCCTGTCCCGAGTTATTTTCGGGATAATTATGTGAACAGCGCACAGCCTGCCCCCGACCAGTCGGAAGGGCTGGCAGGCAGGCGGGCGTTTTACATAATTAAATAGTGTTGTGATTTCTCTATCCATTACTTTTCAGCACTTAGTTCAGTTAGTACCTTTACTCATGAATTATCCAGGTTAGGATCCTTCTCAAATTGAAGTATCGCTTGACAACGATTCAAGATCATAGTTACACTTGTAAGTACCTATGCGATTCAAATACCTATTAAGTTATCATCACGACAACAGTTCAGCTTAGATTTGAAAGATTTATCTTGTAATTTATCTCAAGTGGTGGTCAGTGCTTTCCTGAGCTGTCCACGGCACACTCCGGGGAACACCCAAACTGGCCACTGCTAAAGGATTCTATGCGCTGCTTAAGTATCGTAGGTAGGTGAAGACTGGCAGCGACAGGCACGTTGAAAAAAACCTCGGGCTATATCGGAAAGATACCTGAGCTTGTCGCTGCTTATAACTATTTGATTGAGTGGGGGTAAAGAATGACTCATAAAACTCGGATTATCATATCTTTCAGTGCCTTTATAGCTTTTTGCATCACATTCTTTCCCCTTTATACTCAGATTTGACCGACAGCAAGTGCAGTTCTGACATTGCCTGTTGCGCTCACTGCCTGGCTTCTGGGGCTCCGTGCCGGTCTAATAGCTGGGTTCGTCTCCCCTCCCCTTATCACGATCCTCTTCAATCTTGTTGGTCACGGAAGTTGGGATGTGCTCATCGAACATAGAGGATGGCCGGGGATGCTGATGTTGATATTCATGGGAGCCATGATTGGACGATTACACGATCTGAGATTAGCAGAACAAAAAGAAATCATCCGCAGAATACAGTCAGAGAAAAAGCTGAAAGAGAGCGAAGAACGCTACCGTTCAACCGTTGAGTCAATGAAAGACTTTGTCTTTACATTAGACAGTGATGGCTGTTTTACAGGCTATCATGCTCCTGATGACAGTATGCTCTATGCACCACCTGAGGAGTTTCTAAAGAAGAATTTCAAAGATATATTACCACCGCATGTTGTCAAGCTCTTGTCGGAGGCATTGGATAAAGTGGGATCAGGAGAATTGAGCGCAGAATTTGACTATCCTATGGAAATAGACGGTCAGAAACATAGGTTTAATGCCATACTTACTGCTCAACATGATTCTACAGGTTCTTTCAATGGGGCTACAGCAGTAGTAAGAGATATTACTGAGCGTGAAAAACGTCTTCACGAACTTGAGAAGTGGGAGAAAGTTACCGTAGACAGGGAAATGAAGATGATAGAGCTGAAAAAGAAGATCAAGACACTTGAACGGAGGTTGAGAAAGGCTGAGGAAAGGAGTAACAGTTGATTCAAGATAGATTAAAAACAACAAACCTTTGGCACTTCGTTTGGATCTCAGTCGTATCCTCCGAGATCTTTACATCAATAATGAGCATTTTACTAAGAGGTAGAATCACCCTCGATTACCTTATCACAGGTGGTATCGTTTCATTACTGGTCTCTTCTGTAGTCATTTATCTCATCAAGCTAATGCGCAAAATGGAGAGTCGATCTGAGAAAGCAGTCAGGGAAATTCATGAAAGATACCGCCAGCTTGTAGAACTCTCTCCCGATGCCGTCACACTCTCGGATCTTGAAGGTAAAATCCTGACAGTTAATGCACAGAAAGTCAGGCAGTCCGGCTACGATAAAAAAGAACTAATAGGCATGAACTCATTTGACCTAATTGTTCCTTCGGACAGGGATAGGGCCAGAAAGATACTTGAGGAGACTCTGGGAAAAGGTATTATCAGGAATGTACATTACACACTGCTGAGAAAAGACGGCACCACCTATAAGGGAGAACTAAACGCTTCTGTTGTGGAAGATGCTGAGGGGAAACCTACCGGGTTCATCGGGGTGGTGAGGGACATCACTGAGCGTGACAAACGTCTTCACGAATTGGAGAAGTGGGAGAAAGTTACCGTGGATCGGGAGCTCAAAATGATAGAGTTGAAAAAGAAGATTAAGGAGCTGGAGGATACGTTGGATGAGATTGAGGGGGATAAATAATGACTACCCGCCCGCAGCAAGAAATAATAGAATGAGGATTTACAACAGATCGTAAACCATAAAGGGAAATGGCATGAAGAATCTTAAACCATATTTAACAAAACTGTTAAGCCTTCAGTTCTTTTTACTGTTGAGCTCTGCATTAGGCATTACATGGTTTTTGTCCTTTTCACTCAATCAGGATTTAGACTGGGTGGATATCATTATGGAATCAACTTACCTTTTAGGGTTTACAGTAGCGGCATATTATATCCTCAAGTTAAGTGTAGATATTCTAAGTCTCGGTATGATAATCTTCATGATCTCTCTTCTGGTAGAAGTTCTGGATGAGTTCACCACTGAGTCTGCTTTCTGGGGTAGGGATATCCCAACTATGCTCGCTATTTCTGGACTTATTGGAATTGGGGTCGGTTTCAGAATCTTAAAAATGAAGAGGGACGGAGATTTGAGAGAGCTCGGGGAAGCTGAGAGAGCTTTAAAGGAGAGTGAAAAGAAATACCGGCATATTGTAGAACTTTCTCCTGATGCCATTACACTCATGGATCTTGAAGGTAAAATCCTGACAGTTAATGCACAGAAAGTCAAACAGTCTGGTTATGATAGAGAAGAACTAATAGGCATGAACTCATTTGACCTAATTGTTCCTTCGGACAGGGACAGAACCAGGAATATACTTGAGGAGACACTGAAAAACGGCATTATCGGGAATGTACATTATACACTGCAGAGAAAAGATGGTACCACTTATCAGGCAGAGCTAAACGCCTCTGTTGTGGAAGACGCTGAGGGGAAACCTACCGGGTTCATCGGGGTGGTGAGGGACATTACTGAGCGTGACAAACGTCTTCACGAATTGGAGAAGTGGGAGAAAGTTACCGTGGATCGGGAGCTCAAAATGATAGAGTTGAAAAAGAATATTAAGGAACTGGAGGATGAGCTGGGTAAGATTAAGAGGGGGGATGAATAAGCTTTAACCTTCTTTTATTGGTGAAACTTCGGCGGTGAACCGTGACTAAGCGGGGTCCTGGGTAAATAGTTGGTTCACGCACAGCAGTTCAACCATGTAGAGAAAAAGCACACTTTTATCCATAAAGTTAACTGTTTTACCTTTAGATTACTGGTACATTGAACTCAAGTCTTAAATCCCAATTTCTCGTAGCGGTACCACAGTTGGTAGGTCCGTTTTTCACCAGAAGTGTAGTGCTTATCATAGACAACAGTGATCAGGGCAGTACCGGTATCATCCTCAATCACCCGACAGAACATACGTTATCTGAACTCAACGAGAACCTGCAGACAAGCCGTGGAAGTAAGGAACAGCTATATATTGGTGGTCCTGTTGATCCATCTATGGCACTTATTATTCACGATGAGGTATATCACGGTCCTGATACCAAGCCCATCGCTGGAGGAGTGGCTCTGAGCACAAGCCTGGAAAGCATGCAGGTCATGGCTGAAAGTGTCAGTCTTCCTTTTCGCTGTTTTTTGGGTTACGCAGGGTGGTCATCTAAGCAACTGGAGGCTGAGATAGCGAAGGGATCATGGCTACTAAATCCCATGAATCCGGAAATGATATTTACTGACCAGCCTGAGAACTTATGGGAAGCTGTACTTAAAGAGATGGGACTCGATCCTCTTTCTATCGGACCCGGCGCATTTGACTGAGCTTCAGTCAACCTCTGTTCGCATAATACTAAGAAGAATGCACTTATGAAAAGTCTCTCAATAATGATTCTTTTCTCGCCTATATTTTCACATGGCTGAACGAAGCAGTAAGATTAAATTCTCTGTCCGGAAAAGAAGACTTAAATAAGAATTTGCAGTCCTCTATATATGTGCCCGTAGCTCAGCCGGTAGAGCAGCGGCCTTTTAAGCCGTTGGTCGCAGGTTCGAACCCTGCCGGGCACACAATTAAAGTGCTCTACTTTCAAAAATGCTCCTTATACCATTAGCCGCAGGTTCTCCAAAGGACCCTGTGGGGAATCCTGCCGGGCACTGCTGCACTCACCTGATCTATCCTTAATCACACACATCGTGAGTATCCTGATCAAATACGCTCTTCTGGATGGGGAACCTGTGGATATCTTCATTGAGGGAAAGATGATCTCCGAGATCGGTCCTTCCATCAACCGTGAAGCAGCTCAGATTATTGATGGTACAAACAAAGCTGTCATCCCCTCCTTCAACAATGCTCACACTCACGCCTCTATGAATCTGCTGCGAGGCTACGCTGATGACCTCTCGCTATACGAGTGGCTGGAGAAAAAGATCTGGCCTCTGGAAGCCAACCTCACCGAAGAGGATGTTTACTGGGGTACCCGTCTGGCCTGCCTGGAGATGATCAAATCCGGTACTACCTTCTTCAACGATATGTACTGGTACTTCCACGGAACTGCCAGAGCTGTGGCAGACTCAGGTCTCAGAGCTACGGTTTCTGCCGTCTTCATTGACAGGGACGATCCAAGTAAATCCCAGGAACAGATCAGAACGAACGAAAAACTCTTCGAAGAATCGAAAGAGTACGGAGATCGATTGATGTTCGCCCTGGGACCACACGCAATCTATACGGTTTCTAAACATAGTCTGCAATGGGCCAAAGAGTATGCCGACAAGCACGACCTCCTCATCCACACCCACTTAGCCGAGACCGAGAAGGAGGTGCAAGACTGCCTGAAGCAGCACGGAAAGCGGCCGGTGGAATACTTGGCTGATCTTGGTCTTTTAGGACCGAACCTGTTGGCAGCTCATGTCATCTGGGTCACCGATAAGGAAATTAACCTTCTGGAGAAACACGATGTTAAAGTGGTATACTGTCCCACCTCCAACATGAAACTCAGCTCCGGCATTTTTCCTTACACCCGGATGAGAGATGCCGGAGTCACGATTGCCCTGGGCACTGACAGTTGTGCAGCAAACAACAACCTCGATATGCTGGAAGAGATGAAAATCGCCGCTTTGCTGCAGAAACTCAACGACCACGATCCGACCACTCTACCGGCAGATGATGCCTTTGCCCTTGCCACGACTAAAGCCGCAGCTGTTTTCGGTCTCAACTGCGGTGAGATTGCCGTAGGAAAACTCGCCGATCTCCTCCTCGTTGACTTGGAACATGTTTCCCTCGTCCCCAACCACAATCTTGTGACAAACCTTGTGTATTCTTCCCACGGCAGCTGCATTGATACCACTATCTGCGACGGAAAAATCCTGATGCAAGGGGGAGTTGTGGAAGGTGAGGAGGAAGTGTTCAGGGAGGCCCGTGCCAGAGCCCGTAGCCTTACTCAGCGATAGAACTATATTTTTTCTATGTCGAGTAGGCATGTCACCTCCTTACGTTAGTTATTAAATTTACTGTATGAAGGT
>CAZHRR010000131.1:0-6518 GCA_964534955.1 uncultured bacterium | reverse complement strand
ACAGATATTACGTGTTAGCCTACAAGATAAAAAGAATCAAAAGCTTTAAAATGAAATTGGACTTTACTAAAGTTATGTTGCTTTCGCTGTTTTGGGTCTTCCTGATTCTTCAGTCATGCGAGTCTGATATTCAAAATCCTCCCATTGACGATTTGCATGTTAGGTTTATCGAGGGGTTTTCCTTTTCAGATCTGATGCCTATTGTTCCACCTGATCCAATTTACATTCGTATTGAATTGGAACTATGGAACACGAACAAATATGAAAGCTTCAATGATATCAACGTTCCAACGGCGTCTGTATTTCTTGATTCGAGTGCAGAATATCTTGGGGATATAAATTTTTCTACTGAGTGGGGCGGTCACTTGAAACCCAGTAATATTGATACGATAACCCTTATAAAAGATGCGTCTGGGGATCCAAGTCCATTTGATTCTCCTTGTTATAGTTTTATTTATCTGGAAGTAGATATAAAGTCGGATAATGATTCAAAACAAGTGATGACTGATAGTCTTTGGTATGATTGTGCCTTTTGAAGTAGTAAAAATCAATATAAAAACTTATATGTTAGAGACAGCTCATGTAAAATCAGCAGGGAAGAAAGACATCGAGCGGAAGCAAGAACAAATTCCTGGCACTTAAATGCAACGACATGAAAATATTGGGAGGCTCTCAAATGCCATGTAGAGTAGGAATCACGACTAATCCTGAGCGAAGGAAATTGGAATGAGAGAAAGAATATCCAACATTGAACAACTGGGAAATCATAGGAGAAAAACTTACAAAAGACGAAGCTCAAGTATGGGAAAATATATGGGCACAAGAATACGATTGCGAATCTCATCCTGGTGGAGATGATCCTGAGGACTCATTTGCACAATGGTATGTCTACAAATTTGATTATTAAGTAAGGGCTTTAATGTTATCCAGAAAACGGGGAAATGGAAAAGTGAATAATTGTCTTGTTAGAATAATATGAGTACTTTAACATTCAAATTGTGAGGAGATACAAATGGATCTAACGGATGTTCCAAGATACACGACAACTGACGTTGGTAGATTAGTTGGATTAAGACCTGATCGGGTTCGTCGATGGCTTAGAGGATATGAATATTCTTATCTACCTTCTGGTAATTCTGATAGTGTTATGGTAAGACAGGGTCCTATCATTAAACGAAAAGGTTCGAGAGAGTCCATTTATGCCTCTTTCTTAGATTTGATTGATCTCCTTTTTGTAAAAGAATTTCTCGAACATGATCTAAGCCTCCAGAAAATTCGCAAAGCCTTGACAGAAGCTGAAAGCATAATAGGTCACCGTCACTTTGCTCACGAGACTTTTTTCACGAATGGCAATGATATTTATCTAAAAATAAAGGATCAAGATGCTGAGGCTTTACTTCAGCTTCTTTCAGGGGGACAATGGGTGATTGCAGATATAATTTTGCAATTAGCAGATCAAATTGAGTTTAATAAAAACACAGGAGTAGCAAGTAGGTGGTATCCTGGTGGCAAGAAAGGCTTTATTGTGTTAGACCCTAACATTTGTTATGGAGCCCCTTCAGTAAAAGGATATGGAATCCTAACTAATAACATATTTGATCTTTTTATGGCAGAAGAGGAAAACATTAAAAACACCGCATCTTGGCTGGAAATAGATCCATTTCGAATTAAAGCAGCAGTAGAATTTGAAAAATCTATAGCAGCAGCTGCGTGAGATTCTTCATTGATAACAATCTAAGCCCACGTTTGGCATCAGGCATGCGTGCTTTTGGTGAAAATGTAGAACACCTACGAGATAAATTTAAACCAAACGCTAAAGATATAGACTGGTTAAAATATATTGGGGAAAATAATTTGTTTCTTATCACAAAGGATGAGAAGATTCGACATCACCCATTTGAATTAGCAGAATTAAAGAAATATGGCATAGGAACTTTTCTCTTGGGTGGAAAGAATAAAAATCACTGGGACATAGTTGAACAGTTAGTGAGAAATTGGAGGCGTATTAAAGAGCATGCAGATAAGGAACGAAGACCATTTGCTATTAGAGTGCCCCCCAGTGGTACTAAATTTGTAAAAATACCTATAGACTAAGATTCATAATATCTCCCCCCCTAAAAACCACTTGGACATGGGTCTTAGAATTGCGCAAAAACGGCCAAGTCAGACTCCAACATAATCCTCTATGTAGTCCAGAAAAACGTCCCTAACGGTTTTATTTTCAGCCACCAGCTTGGACCGGAACTGTTGGAATAGCTCTCTCGGCAATCATAGACGCGGGAACACAAAACTCTTGCGCTTATTCTCTTATAGGCGTATCATTCCAACATGGGAACGAGACAGACACTGTTCACCCTTTTCCTAGCTGTTCCACTTTTCGTCTGCGCTGCAAAGAAGGAGCCTGCCATGAAGGAGTTTACCGTTATCAGCACTGCATTTGATCCTGAAACCCACATCCCCGCCCGTTACTCTTGCGAAGGTGAAGACATCTCGCCTGATCTATCCTGGTCAGGTGTCCCGGAAGAGGCGATGAGTTTTGCCATTGCCTGTTTAGATCCGGATGCCCCGCCGGGAACCTGGGTCCACTGGGTGCTCTATGATCTTCCCGCAGACGCCTCAGGACTGGAAGAGAGTCTGGCGAAGAGCGAGGTGCTGCCCAACAGCGCCAAGCAGGGTCTCTGCTGGGGTGTTGATTCGTTCAGCCGGGTAGGCTATTACGGCCCCTGCCCGCCGCCTGGGCATGGTGATCACCGTTACTATTTCAATGTTTATGCCCTCGATGTGGAGGTTCTGGGACTCGATCCCCGAGCCACATGGCCGGAGGTAGAACGGGCTATGGAAGGTCACATCCTGGGCAAGGGGACGCTCATGGGGAAGTACCGGCGGGATTAATTATCCTGCCGGCGGAGTTATGACTCCCACCCGCCAACCTGCCGCAAGAGGTTTCTATCCCGGTGATTGTAGGGCGCAGATAGAGCAGTTTATCCGGGGATACCATCCACCTGATTTACTTCCTGAAAAGCTGATTGGCAGCGTTGTCCCCCACGCAGGGTGGAGCTACTCCGGAGCGACAGCGGCACGAACACTCTTTACACTTTCACTGCACAGCCAACCCAAAACTTGCATCATCTTCGGTACAGATCACACAGGTGTACCGCAGCATGCTCTCTATCCTGAGGGAGAGTGGGAGACGCCGCTGGGCGCTGTTCCGGTGGATTCCGTGCTGGCCGGTAAAATCAGCCGGGATGCCGAAGATCTTGTTTTGGCAAGTGCTGAGGCTCACAGCCGCGAACACTCCATAGAGGTGATCGTTCCCATGATTCGCACCTTCTGGCCGGAGGCGTCTATAGTGCCTATTACTGTCCGACCTGAAGAGAGCGCCAGGGAATTGGGTCAAAGGGTGGCGGAAATTGCAGACAGCAAAAGCGTTGTCTATATTGCTTCCACGGACCTGACTCACTACGGTTGGACCTACGGTTTTTCACCAGCAGGTGTGGGAGCAGAGGGTCTTGACTGGCTGCAGCATAATGACCGGCGTATAATTGACCTGTTGCTTTCAGTAAGTCCAGAGAAGATTATTGAAGAAGCGCAGAACCACCACAATGCCTGCGGGGCGGGAGCTATTACAGCGGTAACGACTGCCGTTTCATTTCTTGGAGTGAAGTCCGGAAATCTAATTGCCTATACAACCAGTCATGGCGATGCACCGCCTGATGAGTTTACTACAGGAGTTGGATATACAGGGGTGGTTTGGTGATTTGTAGTTAGTCGTACACAGCATCTTCACAAGATTATTCGGATATCCAAAGGATTGTCAACCTACACTTCACGACTCATTTATCCATCGTATCCGCCAGCCGGCGGAGTAGATGGACCAATCATCTGAAGCCCCTCTTTCATCTCTTTCGATCCCGGCGCTGTTATTAACCTCTGCCGGATCTTTTGCGCCCCTTGAAACCCTTTTATATACCATCCGAAGTGTTTCCGCATGAGGTTGGTTCCGGCTCGCTCACCACGATCCCGGATGAGAAGATCAAAGTGCTGGTTACACATTTCAATCCGCTCAGTTAATGAAGGAGTATCTGGGATTGATTCTCCCCTCAGGAGTGCCGCTGTCTGATAGAAAAACCACGGATTTCCTAAAGCTGCCCGGCCTGCCATAACGCCATCGCAGCCGGTCTCATCGAACATGCGCAGGACATCTTCCGGTTTCCGAATGTCTCCATTCCCAATCACAGGAATGGATGAATTTGTATCAATAACCGTAGCCGCAGGCTTTAGCCTGCGTTTGTTGTGAAGTCCAATAATCTCAACCGTAGCCGCAAGCTTCAGCTTGCGCTTGTTGTTAATCCCCTGTGTTGCCGCAGGACAGCGATTCAAACTTTGCACAAGTTTCCGGATCAATGACCAATCCGCCTTTCCCGAATAGCCCTGCTTTGATGTCCGCGGATGAAGCGTGATCGCTTTAACCCCCAGTTGAGCTAATCTCGGTCCTACGTCTGGAACCACGATTGAGTCTCTGTCCCATCCCGCTCGCATCTTTACCGTAACAGGCGTTTCACCGGCGGCTTCCACCACAGCAGAAGTGATGTCATCCAAGAGGGAAAGATCCTTCAATGCCGCAGCCCCGGCGCCTCTCTTTGTGATCTTCGGTACTGGACAGCCGTAGTTGATATCGAGGATATCTGGTTTAAAGGTAGTGACAACGTATCGAGCTGCCTTGGACATGACCTCCGGATCGCTGCCGAATATCTGGATGCCGATAGGCCGCTCCCCATCACTGAAACGGATTAGTTTAAGCGTTTTGGCGTTTTCCCTGATGATGCCGTCGGCTGAAACAAATTCAGAATAGACCATACCGGCGCCTTGATTCCTGCAAAGGATACGGAAAGCGTAGTCAGTCACACCAGCCATGGGAGCCAGAAGAACCGGCGTATTAATTTTTACATTACCGATCTGAAGAACTTTATTCAATGTCCTCAAAGGAGAATTGGAGTGAGTAGTTATTCTTCCGGACACCACCCACCTCCATTACAGGGTAGATGAAAAAATTTACGGGACCGTTAGCGCTGGGGGGTACCAGTTCGAGGTCTCGACCAGCCGTGAAGAGTACGCGGTTAGGGTCAAGATTGCCAAAGAGGTAGTTAGTCAGTACGGGATTTTTATCAGCTTCCGAGATGTCGACCGGAATCCACCCATCTTCCGGGGAGTAGAACTCTGTCCAGCAGTGATAACCGGGGATGTTACCTGCTTTTCCATCTGGAATGGGGAAGCCGATCTTGAAGAGGGCAGGAATCCCTGCAGTTCGGGCGACGGCATTGAAGAAGGAGTGAAAATCTGTGCAGTTACCTTTGCCGATGTCACAGGCGTAGATGGCGTCACCACGACCCCACCCTTCTCCCGACTTATCATACGCCATCTTTACCAGCGTGTGATTGTAGAGTGCCCGACCGTTTTCTTTTATGGAATCGCAGGTGAGGACTTTTGCCGCAATCTGCTCAAAACGGGCATCCCGTGGGACATTTGTTACGGGCTGGAGATAGAGATCACGTTTTGAAGAAGTGAGATTTGCTTTGTGTGTTCCTGCTTCTCTTCGTTCCAGATTAAAGGACAGAGAGATAGTGAATTCGCGAGCAGAGGGCGGTGCTGTAATATGAACCATTTTATTGCCATACACAGGATCGATACCAATCTCGTAGTCGTACAGAGAACGGATATCCAGATTGGTTACATTTTGAAATTCATTGTCCTGGGGTACTGGGATCCAGAGCTGTATAGGATCTTCATTGTCCTCTACAGCCGGCACTGTTACTTCATATACAAAATGAAACCGCCTGCTGTCAGTGCTGGCGTCTGTTCTCCGGCAGCCTGTCTGGATTGTGAGCGCTCCGAACGCTAAAGCAAAAGTAGCTATTTTAATGAGCTGCATCTGTTTCTCTTTATTATTGGAGGCAAACTTACCGCAGAAAGGAGATTTGAACAACACATGGCAGAGAGCCTAACAGGACTTCCCCCGAAAATAGCCGATAGATTCTTTTAACATATAGTATTGTTAGAGATACACGTATTTACAAGTGGAGGAAGTCTTTTTTAAGAAGAAAAAAGAAACACGTGTAGTTTTGCCTGCCCAACAATACCGTTCAGGTGGGCTTGCCCACCTTTGGTGTATCGAGCGAGTCGGATTGGTTTTACTACGGGACAGGCGGCTTTTCCGCAGGATCCTGTGGAAGCCGTCTTTCTTTTGCGAAGCACCCTGCGGGGATTTAGCGTGTTTATTTTGCGAAGCATCCTGTGGAATGGACTCGCTAATATTTAGTTGGTTTGTTTCTCTCTGCGAGCGACTAAAGCCGCCTGCCTGAACAACACAGTCGGGCGGGCACGCTTAATCGAAAAAACTCCCATAAATGGGAGTATCATTTCACAGACAGATAAACCTTATATTTCCAGGGGAACTCCAGAAAGCCTAAAAGGAGTTCCCCCGAAAATGACCAATAGAATCTTGTAACATACAATATTAA
>CAZHRR010000130.1:0-6745 GCA_964534955.1 uncultured bacterium | reverse complement strand
TTTTTAAAACCGTCCTGCAACCTGACAGGTCCAAGGCGACCTGTCAGGTTAGGACTCTGAAATATATTGATAACAGACGATGAATAGAGCGCTCCTCATTTTGCTTTTAATCACCGCTGTCTCTGCTCAGCAGACAGTCCGGCCTCATGTATCAGCAGATAAGAATGCTTTCCAGCGGGCGCTGAAATTGGAGCGTGCGCAACGGACAGATGAAGCCATCGAAATCTATAAGGAGCTGCTGCAGGTTAATCCGAAGGATTCCCGAGCCTACACTCAACTGAAGTCCCTCTATCAACGGCTGAAGAGATATAAGGAACTGGAAACACTCATCCAAACCCGCCTTGAAGTGTATCCGCAAGATATCCAAAGTCTGGCTGAACTGGGCGAGGTTTACCTACTGATGGGTGACGAATCTGCTGCCGTGGATCACTGGGAACAAATCGTTGCAGAAAACCACTCCGCAAAGATAGCATACCGCGTTGTTCTGCAAAAGTACATCCGGCATGGGATGGAGGATCGCTTGGATGCGTTGGTCGCCGAGGGTAGAAAAGTATTCAGGCAACCGGATCTATTCACTTTGGAACTGGCAGGATTCTATTCACGAAAGCTGAATTACACTAAAGCCGCAAGCGAATATATCACTTATCTGATTCATAATCCCGGACAGCGCAAGACCGTTTCCCGGCAGCTGCTCCGTCTGTCCGACGACATGGAAAGTCATGAGGCCATCGAAGCTGAACTGACACTCCGGCTGGAAGCTGGTGAAACCACTATCCGGTTGCTCTACGCCGATTTCCTTTTCAAGATCGGCCGTTATGACCATGCTTTCCAGCAACACAAGGAAGCCGGAACCACCTCAATCAGCGATCTCGAACGGTGGCTCACTCTCGCCGGCAATCTTCGGAAGGAAGAGGAACTGTCACTTGCAGTGGATGCCTATGCCACAGTCCTCCGTTCGCTCCCCCATGATGTCAAGCAGGAACTGAATCCCCGTCAGCGAAAGATCATGGGAGAAGCCCTGTACGGTCTGGCATTGACGTCTGAGCTTCAGATTGCACCTGAGGAAAAAGAACAGACATTGGCCGGCTATTATCCGGATAACCAATTCTTCGACGATCCATTTGTGAGCAGCAGTACCATTGATGCGGCTTCCCTCCAAGAGACTTTTGCCCTTTACGACTCCATTCTCACTACCCTCCCAGCTACCATCTTTTCCCCACAGGCACATTTCCGCATAGGCGAAATAAAGTACCGTATCACCCGCGATTTTGACGGCGCACTCACCTCCTTCCGTGCTGCTGAAACCGGGAGCAACGACAGACGCTTGATTATTGCGGCGTCATCCCTCCTGGCTGACGTCCACCTCGCAAAGGGTAATCCGGAAGCTGCATTAAACGTCTTGGACAACAAAATCACCTCACTTCCCGAGCGGTGGCAGGATGATCTGAAAGTGAAAAGATGCAACGTGTTACTTCTCAGTGGTACGATAGATTCGGCAATCATCAATCTGACAGAACTTGTGGATAATCTGGCAGTGACCGACGATGCCTTCAACGATATCCTGGAACTGAGAGGATTTTTAGACGAACATTTTGGTCAGGCGGATGAGGAAGAAAGGGAAGCTTTCCTGAGATATATTTCGGCAGAACTTCTCCTGCGTCAGGCAAAAAAAATGGAGGCACAGGCTGTTTTCCGGCAGATCGTGGAACAGTATCCCGAGGCACCTATCACCGATGAATGCCTCTTCCGGGCAGCTGAGATTGATCAGCAGTTTGGGCGATATGAAGACGCTATTTCCGCCTTTGGTCTGCTCAGTAACAGCGAATGGGGAGATAAAGCTGCCACGCGGATTGCCGAAATCTATGACCGTGACCTGATGGATACCGAAAATGCAATGCAGTGGTATCTGAATGTCCTCAATGTCCACGAAGGAAGCCTGCTGATAGAGCCCGTCCGCTACCGCA
This sequence comes from uncultured bacterium, assembly GCA_964534955.1. GTDB lineage: Bacteria > Fidelibacterota > Marinisomatia > Marinisomatales > UBA2128 > UBA2128. The sequence goes on along the minus strand of CAZHRR010000130.1, from coordinate 4,781 downwards.
TTCGTGAACTGACAAAGGAGAAAGAGCTCAATTGAAGAAAGCACTTCTAGCCTTGATTTTAGCGGTGCAACTCCTTCCAGCTGAGAAGATTCTCATTCCCATGGATCTGTCACAGAAGGATCATCTGAAAGCGTACGGCATCGCCTACTGGGTGCTGACACAGGACGTGAACGTAGAATGGCTCCTGAATTATCGAGGCGGATCCTTTATGATCGACTACTACCCGAATATCGAACAAGAGTGTCGTATCCGGGGCGTGTCAACCGAGATTATCTCCGATAATAATGCAGTGAATATCTACGGTGAGATTGATGTCAACAACATGGAGGTCATCCTGCTGGAAAAGGCCCCAAAGATTGCCATCTACACGCCGCCCAACATGCAGCCGTGGGACGATGCTGTCACCTTAGCTCTCACTTATGCAGAAGTGGATTATGAGACACTCTGGGACGAGGAGGTACTCCTGGGGAAGCTGGAGAAATACGACTGGCTCCATCTTCATCACGAAGACTTCACTGGGCAATACGGAAAGTTTTACCGCAGCTATCACAACGCTCCGTGGTACAAGCAGCAGCAGGAGGAGTTTGAAGCCATGGCGTACCGGCTTGGTTTTTCTACAGTTTCTAAAGAAAAGAAAGCAGTAGCCTGGAAGATCAGGGATTATGTTGGCACTGGAGGCTTTCTCTTTGCCATGTGTTCCGCTACCGATTCGTGGGATATTGCCCTGGCGGCCCGTGGTGTGGACATTGTGGAGAGCGTTTTCGACGGCTCTCCCATAGAACCTAATGCCCAGCAGCTTCTCAACTACGAGAACTCCCTTGTTTTCGAGAACTTTTCCCTCATCACTGACCCCTTTGTGTACGAGTTTTCTGATATTGACTATCCTCCCAGCCACAACCCTGTACTTAAAGGAGCTGAAGCTGACTATTTCACTCTTTTCGAGTTCTCTGCCAAGTACGACCCAGTTCCCTCAATGCTGACACAGGATCACGTGGGAGTCGTTTCAGGCTTCATGGGACAGACCACCGGATTCCGGCGCAACCTCATCAAGAAACACGTGGTGATTATGGGCGAAGTGGAAGGCAGTGAGCAGGTGAAATACATCCACGGAAATTTTGGTAAAGGTACTTTTACCTTTTTGGGAGGCCATGATCCCGAGGATTACCAGCACTTCGTTGGTGATCCTCCTACTGATCTATCTCTCCACCGAAATTCACCAGGCTACCGGCTGATCCTTAACAATATTTTATTTCCTGCGGCAAGGAAGAAAGAGCGGAAGACATGAATCCTAAAACTTATTTGCAAAAGAGAATTTGGGTTGCAGTTTGAATAGACAAGAACAGTCAAGATTTTCACCTTTGACTCTCTTATTAATACTTCTCTTTATTATTGGATGTAACATCTTCATATCAAAGGACCAACCTGGTACTCGAGCTGTTGGAATGGCTCGCATCTCGCACCCACAAAACATTCAGACCAAACGATTCTATCCAAAACAGGTTGTGATTACTTCTGATTTCTGTGGTCCTTTCGCTCATCATTACTTGGAGATTGTTTTCTCTAATCCATGGGATGATAAGCAAGGTCAAGGAACTTTCTCTTTCCATACCAACAAAAACTCATTTGTTAAGAACTTCTGTATGGAAGTTGATGGAGAGAAATTAAGCGCTGAATTTTACCGGGCGGATACAGGTGCCAGAATACACTATGCAATACAACAACAAGGTATCCAACACGCTACGATGGAACGTAGCGAAAGTACATCATATTACGTGAATATCGGGCCGATTCCTACTATGGAGACTCGAAGAATCACCATGGATTTATTCACTACAGTAGAAGAAATGACGACTAAATCTGATGGATGGTTTTTCTACACTCGACCTGGTATTATCGTCCAATGCAAAGGTTCGCTGCAAATGCCCCCGGGAGCAGTTGTCTTTCTCGAAGGTGGAGATAGTATTACGTTCACGGAAACGAGTACAACCACTGAATTCGCACTCACTGATACCGAGCGGGTAAACATATCAATCGATTTCGGTGGCATTCAAAAACCTATAGAGATATACGACGCTGGTAAAAGAATGGTTCTTATTCCTACTCCACATCTAATTCCGTTGGAGAATACACTTGAAGAACATTCCATTCAAATTGTATCAGCACAAAACATAGACCTTCTGGAGAACCTGGTTGAGTCTGCTCGAACTTCTCAGTGGACGGTAATTCCAAAACCACATGTGAAATTAAGTAGGTTTCAAAAAGCTTTTATCCAGTTTCTCATCGATGAAAAAACACTCAACCTGAATCGCATGGAGATATACAGATGGACTGACCGGATCATGTCGTATTGGGGATATATAGACTCAACGTGGTGCTACTACAGCCCGTCATTTTCCATTGTCCCTGCAAAGGTTTACCACGGATGGGAGGAAAAGAAATTGTATCAACTATTCTGTCCTTTTCTTGACGAAATTGTGGGATATGAAGATATGTTGAGAGGTGGCATGGATGTGTGGACCAGTGCAAAGGAATTGACTCCGAGGACAAGAGCACTAGTTGTGGAAGAATCGGAACAAGTGAAGAGTATCCTGGGAAATGAACTAGAGAAGGAAAAGGAACGCCCGTTCCCTCCTACGAGTACTGAGGTGGAGTTCGTACCATATGACCAAGGTCCAGTTCCCATTGGAGGTTATCAAGGTATTCAGTCCAATCTCGACTTTCCTGAGCATGCACTGCAGGGGCAAGAGCACGTCTACGCAGTAGTACAATGTCGTGTCAATCGTTTTGGAGTGGTCGATTCCACGCTTATCCTAAAAAGCGCTAATCCGGTGTTGGATAATGCTGCATTAACGGCATTAAGAAAAACCCGATTCTTTCCTGCAATGCAACGGGATCGCCCTGTTGATGTGTGGATTGCTATTCCTTTTCATTTCAGAATGAAACAGCTTGAATCTGGAGATGATATGCAAAAGAAAACATCTACCGAACTACCTGAGAAAACGATGAAATTTGCAGATAGAACATTCAAATTCGTTTTGCAGGATAGCAGCTATCTTGTCTTGGAACAGGGTTTTGACCTTTCCCATTACACGGAGATTGAATTTATGTCGCAGGATCACTTTGAACTTCTCTATGAACATCCCGAGCTTATCAAGTACCTCTCTATCAATGTAGACATTGGTGTGGCGTTAAATCCCCAGAAATCAATGTGGATCCTAATGAGAGCATCAATAAAATGATAACTGTTCTTAATCTGAAAGTTAAAACCGTCACTGATCCCTGCAAGGGTCGCCTGCCCGCCCTCATTTTTCGGGAGCAGGCGGGGTGATCGGTGACAGAATACATCGCCGTCAACCTGTCTATCTTAACGTACTTGTGTCTCTCGTACTTGTTAATCGATGAGTGAACGTAGATTAAACGAAGTGTAGAGTGAGCGTAGATAGATAAGACAAAAGAACAGAAATCGGGCCCTGTGGGATAGTCTCACTTTCTTTTATTACACACCGAGACGTAATTCGTACGTTTGGCTGCTTAGATTAATTAAACTAAATTGTGTCATACATCAATTGGGAGAGATCTTATCATGAACCAAATCAAAATCATTGTTGAAAAACATCCGGATGGTTATGTTGCCTATCCTCTTGGAATTAAGGGTGTCGTTGTAGGTGAGGGAGAAACTCACGACGAAGCATTAAACGATCTCAAATCGGCCCTCCGTTTTCACGTAGAAACTTTCGGAGATGACGCTCTAGAGATAGATCCACCTATACTTGAAGCCTCAGTTGAAGAGACATTTGTTTAGATATTGTGCCAAAGTTACCCAGAGACGCTCCTATCAGAAAAGTCTTGAAGGCACTTAACAAACTGGATTTTACCGTAATCAGGCGAGGTAATCATATATCCGTTCAACGTATAAATCCCGATGGGACTCGCTCCTCAATGACTATCCCAAACCACAAAACAATTAAGAGCTCAACTCTTATAACAATCCTTACCCAATCCGGAATTGACCGAGATGACTTTCTTCATGTATATTACCAATAATTAATACCACATGAGACCTGAAAAATGTCTCTCAACTCAATAAATGCGTAGACCGAATACGAATGATGGCAACTAACATCTATGCCGTAGGCCGCAATTACACCTCACACGCTCAGGAGATGGGCAATCAGGTTCCGAAGGAGCCCATCTTCTTCCAGAAGTCGTCCACCTGCCTCTCAGATAATTCAGTCATCACACTTCCCCGTGGACGGGAGATCCACCACGAACTGGAGATTGTCGCTTCTATCGGCAAGAACGGCAGTAACATTCCTGTGGAAGAAGCGTGGATCCATGTGGACGGTCTTTGTCTGGGGCTCGATCTCACCGATCGCCCATTGCAACAGACGTTCAAGAAAGAGCGACTGCCGTGGTTTCTCGCCAAGTCCTTTTCCGTCTCAGCGGTCATCACTCAATTCGAGCTGCCAAACTTGAACATCTGGAGCCGCAACTTCTGGCTCACCATCAACAGCAAGGAAGTCCAGCGCGGGAACATGGATCAGATGGTATTCGATATTCCCACACTCATTGCCTACCTCTCGGCTCGCCTTCCCCTCACTGCTGGCGACCTCATCTATACGGGAACGCCCAGCGGCGTAGGACCACTTCACGCAGGAGATGAACTGGTTTTGGGGCTGGGAGAGGAAATCAAGGGGAGGTTTCTGGTAAAGTAGGCGATGAGATTAACTCTGATTGTTCCTAGTGTGAATAGCTTCCTTCTGGTAAGCGAATAGTACTGA
>CAZHRR010000129.1:0-6848 GCA_964534955.1 uncultured bacterium | reverse complement strand
GGGGTTTAAAATGGGAAGAAATGAACGAAAGTGCTAAGCCCGAGTGGACAGATTTGATGATTCTCATCCGATATTTATTGTAGTAGTGTGCGAGGGAGAACCTGCTGAGTGTGGTTGTGAGTAAATCTGGTGAGGAGTAAAAGTTCGAGGCACCATCATTTTTAGTTAATATACGGCATTTTGTTGCTATCTGTTCTTCAAGTCTTTTCTTGCTAAACCCTGTGAGATGCAAAAGACTATGATTAAGGGCCGTATTACTGGGAAGGAAGGTACGGTTAAAGACGTGATCCCAAAATGCTTTAAACACCGGTTCATCGCTATCTTCACGAATGTACGGCATCCGGTGATAATTTCTTTTCCATAAAAAAGAAAGAAAGTTAATCTTTTCGTTATCAGGCTCATGCAGCATCCACGTATTGGGTGCTTGTGCTAAAACGTTTGCTGTCCAAGTCGTTCCACTCCTAGGGACGCCTACAACAAGAATTGGAAGGTGTGTATTCTGTTTCATAGTTCTTGACTAAATTTAGCCAATGCTTATAGAAACATCTACATTCGAAAAGGTTAACTTGTTTATTATTGGGGTTAACAAGTCGGGGACAAGCTGGCTTTATCATCTATTGAGACAACATCCTAAGATTTGTATGTCCGATATCAAGGAACTTTACTACTTTGGTGAGGAGTATCCAGAAATGATGGATGAATACCACAGCCATTTTAGATTCGATCATGATTCTCTGTATAATGGAGAAGCAACCCCTACATATTATCGTAATGCTGGAACAGCTGTCCAGATCAAAGAGTATAATTCTGAAGCAAAGTTGCTTGTGATTGTCCGAGATCCCATTAAGAGATTCTTATCCCATTTCTACTATCACAAGCAACTGGGAATTATTGCCGAGGATACCAATATTCAGCAGTTTCTGGCAGGTGACACCGGATTTCTCTTGAGCGATAGTCATTATGAGCATACTCTTCCTTCTTTTTGGCACATATTTGGTGAAGAGCAATTATTGGTCGTTTCACTTGAGCAAGCTAAGACTGATCCAGAGGCTGTCTGGCAGAAGCTTACAGAGTTTCTGAAAGTGGAAGCTGTTCCCTTACCTCTTCCTCGAGATCGGTCAGAGAATCCTACTGGAAGTAAATGGTTCCGAAGGATATATAGAGCAACAATCCAACCTATCAAACGCCAGAATTATACACTTTACGAAGCGATGCTCAAGAAACGAGCTATGCGACGGACTAAATTGGTATTACTTAAGTTAACTGGATTGGCAAAAAAGGAGGAATTGTCTCAAGAGATCATGCAGATACTTATAGAGGAATTTGAATCTACTTATGAATATCTGAAGTCAATAAATATAAGCGGTATATCTCATCCTGTTTTAACAACTGACGAAAATAAGGAATTATAGTTTAGAAAACTTACATATGGCCATTCGAGCTCCCATAGCAGGTGTAGGAAAGCAAGCCGCTGTCTACGGTGTCGGGAACGTCTTGACAAAGCTTGCCGCGTTCCTGCTCATACCGATATATACTCGATATATGTCCATGACTGAAGTGGGCATTTTGGCTCTGTTGGAAATGGTGGAAATGTTTTTGGTTACCCTTATACCTTTTGGAATGTTCAACGCACTATGGAGACATTTACCTAAGGCACAGGAATCAGAAAAGAAAACCATCGTTATTTCCGGCTATCTTGGAACGTTTATTTTAAACTTAGTTGTTTTGGGTGTTTTATCACTATTCTATCATTCGTCAGGTAAGTTTTTCGGCCTTACTTCAACTAATACACATCTTTATCTCGTAGTTCTGCTCAACATTGTACTTGCATACAGTATCAGGTTTCTGCTGGCTTTACTTCAGTACGAAGGTAAGGCAGTATCTTATGTGTCCGTATCATTGATACAGTTTTTAGGCGTTCTTGCCGCTACAATCTATCTGGTAGTTCAACGGGATTTGGGGTTAGCGGGTGCAGTATGGGGTAAGACCATTCCTTATGGATTGCTGGCTCTGTGGTGTATCATTTCCGTACTAAGAAAATATGCTGTTTTACCTTCTTTAAAAGCGTTCAGTTCTCTCTTTAAGTTTGGTGCTCCCCTAATAGTTCTAGCTCTCGTGCCGCCCGTACTAAAACTTGCTGACCGGTTTTTCTTGAACTATTACGTATCTTTGGAAGACATAGGTATTTACAGCATTGCTTATAAGTTTGGGATGATAATAAATATGTTCCTTATTATGCCTTTACAGAAAAGCTGGCTGCCAATGATGTATAAAATTGGAGTGGAAGAGGAAACACACACCTATCATAGGGACCTGCTGTTCTATTATAGTGTAGTAGGAGGTGCCTTCTTTCTTGCAATCTCATTTTTCCATCGTGAAGTGATACAGGTTGCAGCTACAGCAGATTACCTGAAATTTGCTTTTATAGTACCCCTGATAGCTTTAGCATACTACCTGAACGGATTCCGTCAGTTTTTCATTGCCGGTGCAGCGCTTCGAGACAAGACCCCACGCTTAGCTGTAGCTTCTGCAATGACTATCGGGTTGAGTTTGCTTTTGAACTTTGTCCTCATTAGACTGTATGGAGTAACGGGTGCTGCTTGGGCTTCGCTTAGTTCTTATGCTCTCCTCGTTATTTTGATTTATGCAGCTTCGCAGAGAGTTGCTCGAATAGACTGGGACTTGATGCGTTTGTTGAAACTGGCGGTAGTAATAGCTTTATCCTTCGGAGGAGTTACTTACATGCACAATGAATTTTCAAAACAGGCATGGTTGTGGAGTATTGTTGGTCTCATTGGTTATATTGTTCTCCTGAAACTTACGAGGGTGGTAGGAAAAAGGGAATTGAGTGGAATCTTGTATCTGTTTAAGAGTGCAATAAGTGTAAGAAAAAATCTAAAATAATATGAATAACCTGAAGCGTTATATAATACTGATTATCCCATTAATGGTATTCGTCTTTCTGGGAGAGATGATTATTGATAATCTATCTCCATCTCAAGGAGATTTTGTGGAGGGATACCCCGTCCGCAAGTGGGGCCGTGATTATATGGAAGAGCACGGCGCAATCCCGCACTGGTTTCCACATCTTTTCAGTGGAATGCCCTCCTATTCGGCTTACAGTTTCTCACCTTCCGATCCGGTAGGGGAAATTCTTCGTCCAGTCCTTTTCAATCTCGGTTTCAAATTCTGGGTTTACTTCTCTATCAGCGGGGTTGGTATGTTCCTTTTCCTTCGAAGGAAAAAACTAGGGCAAATTCCTGCTCTTTTAGGAGCATTAAGCTTTGCACTAACACCGTATCTTTTCGGATTGATTAATGCCGGTCATGGAACAAAGATATTCACCTTCAGTTATTTACCATTAATCATCTTGGCGGTTGATTATATCTTATCCGGATCTTCATGGAAAGGTATACTCTATCTCGGTCTTGTATCGGCTTTTCAGATTTGGGCAAAGCATCCGCAGATCGTCTATTATACATGGATGCTGGTAGTTTTTTTCTGGCTGTGGCATCAGGCAACAGCCTTGATTCGACGCCGATGGTCACTGAAAATTGAGGGGAAGCAGAATATTGTTTTGGTGGCTGCTCTTCTGTTGGCGGGACTTCTTGTGATTGATCCCTTTGCCTCTGTAATGGAATTCCAAGGGCACTCTACACGTGGAGCACCATCGGTTCTTGATAAGACTGGAGAAACTGATAGTGGTACAAAATGGGAGTATGCAACTGCCTGGTCTCTTCATCCAAAAGAGACAATATCTTTCATTTATCCTTATTTTTATGGACTTCAGAATTTCCCCACAAGAGATGTAAAGCGGGCGGCTTATTGGGGCTACATGTCCATGACTCAGTCTACTTATTACCTGGGTTTGGTGGTGTTACTCATGGCGATTCTGGGTTTGATTTTAAAAAAACCAGACGGGGAATCGTGGCTTTGGCTGATAGCTTCGGTATTAATACTACTGGTGGGATTTGGTATACATTTCCCCTTGCTGTATCGGCCTCTATTCAATCTGGCGCCTTTGTTCAGCAAGTTCAGGGTCCCTTCAATGATATATATTCTTCTTCCGTTAACAGTTGGGGTCCTTGGAGCACGTGGACTCCAGACGGTTCTATCCATTTTAAAAGAGGGCAGCGAAAAAGACCTGCATAAGCTTAAGAGTCGTGCTCTCATTATCTTTGGTGGTATAGCCGCAATTACTCTGCTTCTGTTGCTTATCAGTGGATCAATCTCATACCTGAAGATGGGACAACAACCTGTCCATCAACAAGTTTTAGACGTGCGGCAGAATCTGTTTGAGAAAGGCCTACTAATAACTTTAGTTATTTCTGCAGGGTGCATGGCTGCTATTTGGGTGGGCATTAAGAAACTTATCTCTCCCTTTGCTGCAGGAATACTCTTTGTCGGTGTAGCGTTGGCAGATTACTGGATTGTCAATCAGGAGTTCCTGAACCTGAGCAAAACCGTTCAAGTAGAGAGAGAGTTCGAGAGAGCACGACGTGGAAAAGTAATTAGGAAACTACTCCGGGATAAGGATCATTACAGAATTTTACCTGTAGATGATCCCTCAAGTAATTTCTTTGGATACTTTGGGATTTCCAGTGTCAGCGGCTATCGTCCGGTAAAAATTCGCAAGTATCAGGATTTGCTGGATGCGGGAGGACTCAATCAGGAGCACATACGGGACATGTTGAATGTTAAGTATTTTGTCGGAAAGAAGGGAATCCAGGAGATTGGAACTGTCCTTCCTAAAGCCTGGTTCGTTTCTGAAGTGGTTTCGGTGAACGATCAAAAAGTTTCTCTAGAGAGAACATTAGAACCGTTTAATCCTGCCCAAAAAGCTATAGTTGTAAACTATGACAGGCCACAGATCAATCCAGAATCTTTGGGCAGTGTGGTGGTGAAGAATTATGAGGAAAATGAGATCAGAATGAAAACATCTTCAGGTACGGGAGGACTTCTAGTACTATCCGAGATTTACTATGCCCCCAGATGGATCTCTACTATAGATGGTGAGCAAACTCCTATCTACCAGACCAATCATGTATTACGATCTGTGTATGTTCCAAAAGGTGAACATGAAGTCGTTTTCTACTTTGACGACTCTCTGTTCAAGACAACACGACTTATTTCGCGTATTTCTTTGACACTTCTCTTGTTCCTAATTGTTATCATTCATCGAGAAAAACTGGAGGAATTGAAAAGGTTCATTCCTGTAACAAAACGAGGGAAATAATTCTGTTGAACTATGGTTATTTCAATATTCTAAACATTATATGTAAATTTATTCAAATATCCGGATAATCATGGGAAAATAGCATTAATGAAATATAATCCAGTAAATCGACCTGCTGAAACACTTATAGGAGGTCTACTCACGATAATGGTCGTGTACACAACCCCAAAATTCTTACTAACTCAAGACTTTACTGAGTTAACAACAGGGCCAGTAGTTACTGACAGTGGCGCTTCGATAGGAAGCTACTGGGGAGATTTCAATGGTGATGGCTATCAAGATTTATTTGTAACCAATGGCGGTTGGGTATCCTACGACCCCAACTTTTTATATGTAAATAATGGTGATGGAACGTTTACAAAAGTCACTGAAGGATTCGTTGTCAATGATTCTGGACCTTCCTATGAGGGTACCTGGGGAGATTGCGACAATGACGGAGACTTGGACTTGGTTGTATCCAATGGTTATGATTTTAACACGGATCTCTATTTTAACAATGGGGACGGAACTTTTGACAGAGTTACTGATGATATCGTGGTGATGGATAGTGGTGACTCTAGGGGCAGCAGTTGGGCTGACTATGATGTCGATGGATATTTGGATTTGATCGTAATCAACAAATTGGAGGAGAACTTTCTGTATTCGAACAACGGAGATGGAACCTTTTCAAAAATTACTTCGGGAGTTGTTGTCACCGATGTTAGCGGTTCTGTTTGTAGTAATTGGGCGGACTACGACAATGATGAGGACCCGGATTTGTTCGTATCAAATAATGATGGAGAGAACAATATCCTGTATCAGAACAATGGCGATGGTAGTTTCACTAAGATAACCGACAGTCCTATAGTAGCAGATGGTGGTGATTCAAGAGGTGGAAGTTGGGCTGACTATGATAACGACGGAGATTTTGACTTGTTTGTGACAAATGTAGGGGGAGAAAAAAATTATCTTTATCGCAACGATGTAGATGGTGGATTTGTAAAGATTACTTCAGGCTCGATTGTGAATGATATTGGCTATTCAGTAAGTGGTGCTTGGGGAGACTATGATAACGATGGGGATTTGGATATATTTGTTACTAATACTCAAGACTATGCCAATTTCATGTATGAGAACAATGGTGATGGAACCTTTACTAGAATTCTTTCTGGACCTCTTGTTTCTTCAAACAGAAGGTCAAGAGGTGCAAGTTGGGCTGACTACGACATGGACGGTGACTTAGATCTTTTTGTGGCAAACATGCTTAATCAGAATAATCAGTTCTATATCAACAATGGAAACGAAAATCACTGGATAAATATTGAGTTCATTGGAACTGCTTCAAATACATCTGCTATTGGTACAGTCGTAAAGTTAAAAGTTGTCATTAATGAAGAATCAATCTGGCAGATGCGACAGATTGCTAGTCAGACAGGAACAACTAACCAGAACAGCCTCATCACCCACTTCGGTCTCGGATCAGCTTCGATGGTTGATTCCCTCGTTATCGAATGGCCATCCGGGCTGGTGGAAACGCTAGTCAACATTCCTGTGGACCAGATTTTGACACTGATTGAGGGAGAGTCAAGCGCAACTGTGTCATTCACCTTAATAACTGAAGGAGATATTGTCT
>CAZHRR010000128.1:0-6856 GCA_964534955.1 uncultured bacterium | reverse complement strand
AAGAACTTGGGGAAGTTTCCGAGTTACATTTGTTCAATTATTACTCCGGCGATGGTTAATCGTATGATTCATGCAGCGTAGGCAATGTTAGGATGATTAAAGTAATTCATCACATGTTCAGGTGTCTTCTGTAGCATTCGCATGTATGACACAACACCGTCCTTTAAACTGTTTATATTTCGGAACAGCGTTTTAGAATGAACACCTTGCTTGAGATCATTATTCAGGTATTCATCCGGGTTTAGTTCAGGCGAATAAGAAGGAAGAAAAAATATTTCTATTTGTTCCTCTTTTCCTTTAAGCCATTCCCTCACAACGTGAGCATGATGAACTCTCAGGTTATCCAGAATCAGGATGATTTTACGATTGTTGCCCTTGATCAATCTCCTTAAGAATTTGATAAGGATTTGAGCATTCATACTCTTACGATAAATCATGAATCTAACCTTGCCCTGATTGGTAATACTGGATATCATATTGATCCCCACACGCTTGGCTGATAAACGAACTTCCGGAGTCTTACCCCGTGGAGAATATCCTCTTCCATAATGGTGATCATTACGGAATCCGGTCTCATCACCCCAATGAATCTCCGCATTTTCCCGTTTAGCTTTAATTTGAATTGCAGGATATACTTCGTCTAACCAGCGTTGAACTTCTTTAGGCTGTTGCTCATATGCACTTTTAACGGGGCGTTGTGGTGTGAAATTCCATCGTCTTAAATACTCCCCAACGGTACGAATGGCAATAACGATACCATACTGACGATAAATCAACTCCTTCACTGCCTTGCGGTCCCACAACACAAAAGGAAGTTTGAGCTGGTCCGGAGTTTTGTCTATAATAAGTCGCCGGATCTCTTTTTCTTCATCAGGGTTGAGAAGACAATTTGACCCCTTGGACGGTCCGGGATGTTGAAGCCGCAATGCCTTTTTGCCTCCAGATTTGTATATCCGACTCCAGTCAGAGACTGTTGCTGCTCTGACTCCCAGAATATCAGCAACTTCAACCTGTTTGCGACCTTGTTTTAACAACCTGATTGCCTGCTGTCGAAGTAATTCTAACTGTTCCAATGAAAGCCTTCTTGCATCTGTTTTTTCCATGCCTGAATATACACATTCTACAACTTATATCATACGACTATCCTATGCCATGTTAATAACTTTACCAAAAATCATCTGAAATGTGAGTTTTGCTACAATGACTGAATAGATATCACCCCCTCTTTATATTCTCCCCACTGCCTGGGTCATTTTTTAGCTTGGAGGGATGAAGAAGTTTATCCCAATAGCGAAGTTAAACGGAGTGAAATCCCGTCCTTTTGTCGGGGCGTATCGGAAATCCCTATCCGGCAGGCGTGCGGCTTTAGTCACTCGCTTAAGTTGCGAACCCGTAAACGAGCACGCTGAATCCCCGGAGGGTGCTGTACATAATTTTCTATTTTTTAGAATAATCAACAACGGAATCCTGATTTAAAAGATACTGCCCCAAGGCTTCTTTTATAACATTATTAAGATTTATTCCTTGTTCCTTTGCAAACAATGCTGCTTTCCTGTGCAATGAACTTCCTGTTCGAACATTAAACGTACCTTTGAAGGGTTTTTCCGGTTCAATGTTTTCTTGCTTGCACATAAACAGATAATCGTCAACTGCTTCTTGAAATGATTTTTTTAATCCGATAACATCTTTGCCTTCATAGTTTACCAATGCTCGAATGAACATGAGTTTACCATGAAATACCAAATCGTCATCGTCATAATGGACGGATCCGTAGTATCCTTTGTAATTCATCATGTCTTTCATATTATTTCCTCTTCTTTTAATAGATCTAAAATATCGTTTATCACATATCGCTTCAATTTGTTTTGCGGATGTGGCTTATGAAGAATTATTGGCGGAGCAGTGGCGTGAATAAATCGCCTTCTTGAACCGCCGGTTTTTCCTGTTTTTTACCGGTTCATACCCTAATGATTTCAATAAACGAATCAATTCTTGCCAGGTAAAGTCTTTTGGACGACGCAGCAGCTTTAACAGCAATTTATCTTTTTTGCTCATTCCAAATTTTCTAAAAGGAAATTAAAACCAATTCTCATTAAACGCAACCTACTTTAGTTGCAACTGGCTGCATCCAATAGTTGCGAGCCCATCCTACAGGATGCTTTGCATAATCGTGCACAGTATCTTGGAAAAATCGTCAATTGCGCACAGCGTCCGAGGACAGGCTCACCTACCGGCTGAAAGGCTGTGCGATGGATTTCGCAGATTTTTAAGAATCAGCGTCATCAGCGTAATCTGTGTTATCAGCGATTCAGACATTTTATTAATACTGTCACTGATTACTGCAAGGGTCGCCTGCGCACCCTAATTTTTAGGGAACAGGCAGGTTGATCGATGGCAATAAAGGCCACCGTCAATTACCCGTTCCTGGATCAATGACGATTACCAGTTACCCCGCCTGACTGATGCAGTCGGGCAGATACTCCACAAGTTCACAACTCCCCAGCTCCCCCGCTCACCATTGACCACCTCATCCTCTCATCATTCCTGATTACCATTTCGTGAAGTACCTTCAAAGCTTTTTTCTGTTGCCGCCAGCTTAGTAGATCAAGAGCTGTCTCATAGCTGCACCATCGGGAAGATTCGTGCTCATGGGATAGCTCTACTTCTGCTGAAGATACTTCAATCCCGAAGACAGGAATAAGATGCATCTGGTCGTTGTGGCTCTGGTAAAATGAGCTTACATAATCCACAGTAAACATACGCGCAGGCTCGAATCCAGTCTCCTCTTTCAACTCTCGAACAATTGCTTCCGTTGCAGTCTCACCGTCCTTAATCTGCCCAGCTACTCCCTGCCATAGATGACCATAGTGCTTATCAGGCGGGCGCTTCAGCAGCAGATAGACCGGGCGATTGCCATCCCAGCGGAAGACGTAACTGTCCACGTGAGTAGTAACAACTTCAGTCACTGCTCTCCTCCAAACCAGCGATGAACTCCTTCGACCATGAGGCAAAAGTACCGGCGTTGATCTCAGAGCGGATGCGCTCCATCAGCGAGAGGTAAAAGGTAACATTATGAAGCGACGCCATCCGGAGGGCGAGAATTTCATTCAGCTTGAACAGATGGCGCAGATAAGCTCGCGTAAACGTCTTACAGGCGTAGCAAGTACAAGATTCGTCCACCGGTAAGAAATCGTCCTTATAACGTCCGTTTAGGATATTAACACGCCCACTCCATGTAAAGAACTGTCCATTTCGAGCGTTGCGGGTGGGAATAACGCAATCGAACATGTCAACACCAGCCATAACGGCTCGAACGATATCTACCGGTTTACCTACTCCCATGAGATATCGGGCCTTTTCTTCCGGCAGAAGTTCATCAGTCATTCCCAAAATCTCGAACATGGCTGGCTTTTCCTCCCCTACCGCTAATCCTCCAATGGCTATACCTGCATCCGCCAGCGGCACAAGCTCTTCCGCACTGCGACGGCGTAGATCGGGATGGATGCCGCCTTGAACTATGGGGAAGAGAGTACCAGCTTTGCCATAGAGCGGCGGATTCTCCGCCAGGTAATCTGCACACTGACGAGCCCATTTCGAGGTGCGAGCTACTGCTGCCTCCGCATCTTTTTTTGTGGCATCACCGGGAGGGCATTCATCAAGCGCCATGATAATATCACTCCCCAAAGTCCGCTGGATTTCCATGGATATTTCTGGCGTCATCTGATGTTCACTGCCGTCAAGCGCAGACTTAAACACCACACCTTCATCGGAAATCTTTCGCAACTTCGCCAGACTAAATACCTGGAAGCCGCCGCTATCAGTAAGGATGGGTCTCTCCCACGCCATGAAGCGGTGGAGCCCTCCCGCTTGGCTAATGATATCCGTACCTGGGCGGAGGTAGAGATGATAGGTGTTGCTGAGGATGATGGATGCTCCTGCACTCTCCAGTTCCTGTGGCGAGAGTGTTTTCACTGCTCCGTACGTCCCGATGGGCATGAAGACCGGTGTCGGGATATTGCCTCTGTCGGTAGACAGAACTCCGCAACGAGCAGAGGATGCAGTGTCCTTTGCTTGGATAGAAAAGTTCATTTATGAATTACTTGCAGCTGAGTCACAGAATTCACTGCGATTTATAAATGAGATCAACAGTAATATTTAATAATGTTCCCATTGATTCCCTATTAAATGAATTTCCACAGATTATCTTTGTTGACGCAAAATTCATTTTCAATTCTATCTCCATAAAGATTGCTAAACGCACGAGACGGCATTTTCTCTTTGTTCCATTTGATTTCGATTGGACTCAATTTTTCTGTTTCGCTGTTTTCCAAGATCAAATCAACTTCAGCTTGTTTCAAATTCCGCCAAAAATAAATTTTATAGGGTACATCATAATAATTGATATTTGCGTAAAATATATTCATAACGAAGTTTTCGAAAAGTGCACCAATATCATTCCGTTGATTCAGCGTGGCAAAATTACTGATTAATGCGTTCCGTACTCCAATATCCGTGAAAAATACTTTGAATCCTTTTGTGATTTCTTTTCGTGGATTGTTGCTGAAACTTCGAACGATCTTGATGACATGGAATTTCTCAAATAAGTCTAAATAATCTATGATTGTATGACGATGAATCTGAAACTTTTTTGAGATTTCATTAGGATTAATTTCTTGCCCAAGCTGCAAAGCCAGTACTTGCAATAATTGCTTAAATAACCCGGGATATCGAATACCTTCAATTTCAAAAATATCCTTAAACAAAAGACTGTTAACATAATATTTCAAATATTCAATTTTCCTCTTTTTACTCGATTCTAAATACACTTCAGGTAATGTCCCATGTATCAAGATATTATTGAGTAAACCTGAAATTTCCGGCTGAATAAGACGGCTTGGATAACCGCCAATTGAAAATTCACTGTCATTAATATCGAATATCTCTCGCAGCGTTAATGGAAACAATGGATACGAAAAATATCTTCCCATTAAACTGTCCCCGATATTTTTCAGCATCAAAAATGATGCAGAGCCTGTTGCAACCACTTTTAATTGGGGAAAATGATCATGCAATAATTTTAAAATTGAACCGGAATTATCTAAAAACTGAATCTCATCCAACAAAAGCATGCCGGATTGGTCTCTCTTGCCAATGGTGCTTTCAAGATGGCTGACAGACGGTACAAATAATTCTCGATTTCCGAAATCTTCCAAATCAAAATACAGTCTGTTTTCTTCTTCCTTTAACAAGCGTTGAAGTTCATAAGTTTTGCCTGTTCTGCGTTGCCCCAAAATCAAGACTATTTTTCTATTGGGGTGGTTCAACTCCCTCAAAATTTTATTTGATATGATTCTCTTCATGACATGTGATGAATAACTATCATTATTACCGGTTATTATGACAGTATATTATCATATACACCTATTATTCGCAAGCATTATTTTACAAACATTCCCATATTTACTTCTCTTGTCTGTACAATCTTATAATCTTATTGCATGTTTACATACTTTGTTAATTAATAAAATAGATCAAAACAGTAAATCAAAAGCTTCTCGCACAGAATTTACACCTTTCAGTTTGATACCTTTAGAATTTTCCTTCACTTTCTTTACACTTGTCGCCGGTGCTATGACGGTTTTGAACCCAAGCTGCTTCGCTTCATCCATTCTCCTCTCCAAGTGGGATGCTCCCCGAAGCTCACCACCAAGCCCCACCTCGCCCACCAGCACTGTGTCTGCGGGTAACGGACTGTCATTCAGGCTCGAGGCGATGGCGGAAATCACAGCAAGGTCGGCCGCCGGCTCATCTACACGCAAACCGCCTACAAAGTTGACAAAAACATCTTTAGTACTCACAGGGAATCCGAGCCGCTTCTCCAATACTGCCAGAAGCATAGCGAGCCGCCGCATATCAAATCCTGTCACGTTCCGCTGGGGTGTGCCGAAGTTAGCATTGGACGTCAGCGCCTGCACCTCCACCAGGATGGGACGGCTCCCTTCCATGGACGGCATAACCGCCGAGCCGGCCACATCAGATTGACGCTCAGACAGAAAAAGCTCAGATGGGTTTGCCACTTCTACCAGACCCTTCTCCGTCATCTCGAATACGCCTACCTCGCTGGTGGGACCGAAACGGTTCTTCACCGCCCGCAGGAGCCGGTAGTCGTGCCGGTGATCACCTTCCAGGTAAAGTACGGTATCCACCATGTGCTCCAACATCCGTGGACCTGCAATGACGCCATCCTTTGTTACATGACCGATAACAATGGCTGATATCTTTGATGATTTGCACCGCTCAAGAATTTTCTGTCCGCATTCACGAATCTGACCCACCGACCCAGGTAGACTATCGCTACCGTCAGAAAAAATTGTTTGGATGGAGTCAATAATTAAGTATTGAGGTTTCACTGCGGAGAGCTGATCCACGATTCCCTCCCACCTATTCTCGCCAGTAAGCGCCAGCTTATCCGAGTTAATCTTCAACCGGCGAGCCCGGAGGGCGATCTGATCTTCACTCTCCTCGGCTGAGACATAAAGGACGTCCTGTTCCAGTTCAGCCACCGCCTGCAAAGCGAGAGTGGATTTACCGATTCCGGGATTCCCGCCTAACAGTACCACCGAACCGGGAAGCAAGCCGCCGCCCAGGACACGATCCACTTCCGGAATACCTGTGGTTGCCCGCTTTATTTCATTTCCATACAGTATATCCTGCAGCGATATGGTCTTACGCGGCTCTGCATGGGAACGCTTACCTTTGGAAGGTACAGTAAACTCCTTCACTGACCCCCATTCCCCACAGGCCGGACATTTCCCGTGCCACTTGGGGAAATCGTTACCACACTCGGAACAGAGAA
>CAZHRR010000127.1:0-6917 GCA_964534955.1 uncultured bacterium | reverse complement strand
AATATCGTGAGTTAGAAGAATATGTCGATTATTTACGGGGGAACTCCTTATGCTGATAAACTCATAATGGCCTCTTACTCCAGGATTAAGATCTCTTGTATTAAATTACACCACTACTCCCTACCTACCTGCAATTGAACCCTTGGATTCATTTGCCATTCCACCTTTGAACCGGTAATTTTGGCAGCCTCATCATACACACTATTGGGGCCCTTAGCTCAACGGTTAGAGCACCGCACTCATAATGCGTAGGTTCCAGGTTCGAATCCTGGAGGGCCCACAGATAATAATTTTCCCGAAGGGTGCTGTGCACAATTTATGATTAACGATTTTTCCTCCGTAGGTCACGTAGGACTCCTTGACAGGAGAGACCCTTTGGGTCAAAGGATGCTGAGCACTACATTTAAGTTCTAATGTAAGTATATCCGAAATGAGAAAATTAATCTTACCATTCAAAATTGTTCTTTTCTCACTCTTCTCTTGCGGATCACTCTGGACATCAGAACCGGATCAAGGTGATAAGCAACTCCGGGGAACTAACGAAATAAATTTCGGCATGAACCGGGAAGAAGCAGTTGAATCTCTCCCAGATTCCAAGCCAATTATCGAGGAGCGGAATAATCTAACGATCCTTGAATACCGGAGAGTTCCGAGTAATATCGGGCTGATAGATAAATTGAGAATCTTTCTGACTGTTAGGGATGGAGTGTTCTGGATCGAAGAACAATTCTACTTGAAGTGGGACCTTCAGAAGGAAGACATCGCTAATCTTGAAAATCATCAAAGAGAACTTCGGCGAGTTCTAGGACGACTCCGAAAAAAATTCGGGCGGGAGACTCTCTTAGAACCTGCGGAACTTGATGCCAGATTCCGGGAGTACGATTCTGTGACGGCTACTTGGCAATTAGCAGATAAACGCTGGATACATTTAATTTTTGAACCCCAGGATTGGGGTATCTATCCCGAACTTAATAAGATCGTGATAATCTACAGAGATTCCGAGCGGGACCCTCGCAAAACAGTCCCCCGCTAATCTCCAAAGTTCGAATCGCCTAAATCTCTCAACAGTTCAAAACGGTAAATCCCGGAGTTATGTCCATCTCCCCAAAACGGCTGCAGTGCGTAATAACCTACCGTTCTAAGTTCGCGCAATAGAAAGCTCTCTGGGGTCAGCACAGGTTTCGGCCCAATATGAAGATTCCCGAGTGCATCCCTCTCACCGGAACACGTTGCACAAGGACAGGAATCACGGAGTTTTTTCAGCGGAATATAGCTCTCATCCCCATTGCTCCATTTTATTGAAATAAACTCATTAACGATTTCGTACTGTTCTATAGTCAATTCCGACATGTTCCGCCTCCTTGTTTACTCCGAATTATTCCGCTAAATTTGCTTCGCTTATAGCTTAGTGAGCAAAGGTTTTGGGTTCGTAGCTTCCCAACCTCGACTTCGTCACCGGTACGGGACAGGCAGTTGGTCACCCGTCTACTCCGCCTATTGGCGTATACGACGGGCAGGGAGCGTCCAGACAAGACAAATGTCGGAAAGTCGCAGGTTAAAGTCCTTGTCGAGACCAAACCCACAAAGGATGAAAGCGGTAAAAAATAATCGGGTCCGTAGCTCAGTTGGTCAGAGCGCTACGCTCACATCGTAGAGGTCACAGGTTCAAGTCCTGTCGGACCCACAACATGTATTATGTGTATGTCTTAAAGAGTCAGTCAAATGGAAAATTGTATAAAGGACATACCAATGATATTGACAGAAGATTCGATGAACACGATACAGGCGGATCACCTTATACCCGTGGGCGAGGACCGTGGGAATTAATTGGTTGGTTCCCCTGTAAAACAAGATCTGAAGCCATGCGTTTAGAAAATAAATTAAAAAGAATGAAACGGTCCGACAGAGTAATTGACTATCTCACAAAACATGGAATTCTCAATAAGTCAAAATAAGTCAGAGCGTCCCGACATTCATGTCGGGAAGGTCACAGGTTCAAGTCCTGTCGGACCCACAACATGTATTATGTGTATGTCTTAAAGAGTCAGTCAAATGGAAAATTGTATAAAGGACATACCAATGATATTGACAGAAGATTCGATGAACACGATACAGGCGGATCACCTTATACCCGTGGGCGAGGACCGTGGGAATTAATTGGTTGGTTCCCCTGTAAAACAAGATCTGAAGCCATGCGTTTAGAAAATAAATTAAAAAGAATGAAACGGTCCGACAGAGTAATTGACTATCTCACAAAACATGGAATTCTCAATAAGTCAAAATAAGTCAGAGCGTCCCGACATTCATGTCGGGAAGGTCATAGGTTCAAGTCCTGTCGGACCCACAACATGTATTATGCGTATGTCTTAAAGATTCAAGCGAATGGAAGACTGTACATAGGGCATACAGATAATTTGGATACAAGAGTCACAAGACATAATACAGGTGGATCACCATATACACAAAAACGAGGACCGTGGAAGCTGGTAGGAAGATTGCCTTGCAAGACAAAAAGCGAAGCAATTATGCTTGAAATTAAGCTTAAAAGAATGAAAAGACCTGATAGAGTTATAAAATATTTAGAAAAGAACGATGGATTGGTTTATTCATAACATTCAAACTTATCACATCGTAGAGGTCATCCCGACAAGAAACTTGTCGGGATCGGACCCACGATATGCATTACAAAACTAATAATCAAAAACGAATGATGAAGGGTTCAGTAAAGATACCCTGCATTACTCTGAAGGAGTGGGTTGAATGAACCCAAAGGGACATGGAACTGTCGCTCGAATCCAGTCCTTTAAAGATGAAGTGAACGACATGCACCTTCGGGTGCATTTTTTTATGGGGAGATAAAATGACAGCAATAAACTCACTGATTCAACTTCAAGATATCGACTCTCAGCTAATGGATTTGAAGGAACTTCAAGGAGATCTTCCGGCGAAAGTAGAAGAGTTATCATCTCGCCTGGAAGAACTCAACGGTTCTATCCATGCAGCGAAAGTAAGAATAGCCGAGATAGATTCAGCAATTCGTCAACTGGAAGGTCACGAAAGTGATCGAAAAGCAAAGGTAGAAAAGCTTAAAGATCAACTCTACATCGTGAAAACCAATCGGGAATATGATGCACTGATGAGCGAAATTGATCATCTTGAAGAGGAAATAGATGAGGAAGAAAGCCACGAGCTCGATCTCATGCAGGAGAAAGATCAATTAGAAGAACAGCTGAAGTTTGAGGAATCTCAAATAGGTGAATTAGAAAAAGAATTAAAAAGCCAGATCGGTGAGCTGGAAAAACGGGTTGCCAGTTCCAAAGAAGAAGAGACACGCCTGTCACAAGAACGGGAACAGATACAAGAAGCTATCGAATCGAGGTTTCTGTCCATCTACGACCGGATTCGCCAAGCCAAGAGTGGTATTGCAGTAGTTCCGATCGTAAATCACAGTTGTGGAGGCTGTCACTCAAGGATAACACCTCAACAGGAAACAGAAATACGTAAAGGTGAGGGAGTGCATCAGTGTTCATCATGTCGAAGAATTCTTTACTGGATCAACACCGTCTAAGCGTAAGTTTAGCGTAGTATTTCAGCTCAGTTTTGTAGATTTTTGACAATGGAGCCGATCGGGTGATCGCCTCAGTTTGCCAGCTCCACGGAGACCCTGTGGAACAGGCAGATCGGGGAGGAAAGTCCGAACACCGCAGAGCAGGATGCCTCCTAACGGGAGGGGTCCCGACATCAGAAGATGTCGGGATACGGCAAGTGCAGCAGAAAGTAAACCGTCCCGACTTGTCGGGATAAGGGTGAAAAGGTGGTGTAAGAGACCACCAGTTCCGGTGGCAACATCGGAAGCTGGGTAAACCCCATCCGGTGCAAGATCGAGCAGCTCCGAGATGTTGCTCGCATCGCTGCCTGTCTGCCGCCCGCCTGTCCGCCCGTCCAAGCCGTTCGGACGGGAATGACGAAGTAGGGCAGGTAGCGCAGTGTAGGCAGAAGGAGCGGGTAGATCGCGAGATCCCGATCGCGAGGTCGGGACCAGATGAATGATCACCGTCCCGACATTTCGGGATACAGAATTCGGCTTATAGATCGGCTCCAAAACCTCCTTTCATTATGGCCACTTGGAAGATAAAAGAACCAGACCCTCAAATTGTCTCCCGGATTCGACAGGAATTCCGCTGCTCGGAGATTATTGCCAGAGTGATGGCTAACCGGAATATCCTGACAAAAAAAGAGGCTGAGCCCTTCTTCTCTCCCGCCCTTGAAGGATTACACGATCCCTTCCTCATGCGCGACATGGAGAAAGCAGCTGATCGCGTCACCGAATGCATTAAGGAAAAACACCCTATCCTCATCTTCGGCGACTACGATGTGGACGGCACTACCGGTGCTTCTACGCTGGGTCTTTTCATAAACTCCTCGGGCGGGGATTCAGTGGTTTACATACCCAACCGGGAAATTGAAGGGTATGGACTCTCCACTCAAGGTGTTGACCGGGCAGTCGAAGTGGGCGCAGAGCTCATCATCACTTGTGACTGCGGTATCACCGGGCACGATTCTGTGGACTACGCCAATTCAAAAGGGATAGACGTCATCATCACAGATCATCATATGCCGGGACCTGAACTCCCTAACGCGTATGCAGTCCTAAACCCAAAGCGGGCTGACTGCTCCTATCCATTCAAAGGACTTTGCGGTGGTGGTGTCGCTCTCAAGCTGGCTGAAGCAACAGCACAACAGCTTAAGATTGATCCTGAGCTTGTCTACCGTCATTTGGATCTGATTACACTAGGCACAGCAGCAGACCTGGTCCCCATACTTGACGAAAACCGGGCCATCGTGCACCACGGCCTGAAATCCCTCAAGGTAACTGATAAACCCGGTCTGCAGGCACTTCTCGAAGTAAGTAATCTCCTGGAAAAGGAGCTGACTGTTGGTAGACTGATCTTCGGAGCCGCGCCGCGGATTAACGCTGCCGGCAGACTTGGAGATGCCAACCGGGCTGTAGCCCTCTTCACGACTGATAACTTCATAGAGGCAACTGAAATCGCTGGTCAGTTAGACGAGGAAAACAGGAACCGGCAGGAGATCCAGCAAACGATCGTGGACGAGGCACTCCTGAAGGTGAATGCTGAATGTGATCTCCAAAATGAGAATGCCATTGTTTTATGGGAAGAAGGGTGGCATCCTGGCGTGATTGGAATTGTGGCTTCCCGCATCAAGGAGGAATTCTACCGGCCTACAGTAATTATCGCAATGGAAAACGGGGTCGGTAAGGGCTCAGCAAGGAGTATCTCCAACTTCGACCTATATGAGAATCTGACGAACTGTGCAACACATCTCGACGGCTATGGTGGTCACCCTATGGCGGCAGGAATGACAATCTCGAGAACCAATCTTCCTGCTTTCCGAAAATCTTTTATAACTCTTGCCAACAATGCCCTTTCTGAGTCAGATTTAGTTAGTACCCTCACAATAGAAGGTGAGATGAAACTGAGCAATATCAACGGCAGATTCATAGAATTCCTGGATAAACTGGCGCCTTTCGGTCCCGGGAACATGAGGCCTCAGTTTGTCTCCCGGAAGGTAGAACTCGCCGGTAGCCCTAGATTAGTTGGCAACGGTAACCATCTGAAATTCAACGGCAGACAGAGTGGAAAGACATTTGGCGCTATCGCCTTCAACATGGCCAAATTTTACTCTGATCTTATCAGCGGCAAGCCATTTGATCTTGCATACGTAGTAGAGGAAAACGAATGGCAGGGTCGGAAATCAATACAACTGAACATTCGTGATATTAAGGTGCGAGGAGGTTCGCAATGAACAGAACTAAGATTGCAGGTATCGGTCACTACGTCCCTGAACGTATCGTATCCAACGCAGACCTGGAGAAACTGATGGATACAACGGATGAATGGATCACTACCCGGACAGGTATTAAGGAACGCCGGTATGTAGACGAAGAAGCAGCTTCTGATCTCGGTGTAAAAGCATCTGAAAAGGCTCTTTCTATGGCTGGGGTAAAGCCCGAAGATGTTGATTTTATTATCTTCGCCACCATTTCATCAGATCACTTTTTCCCCGGCTGCGCCACACAGATTCAGGATAGGATGGGGATGGGCAATATAGGTGCGTTCGACCTCAGAGCTGCATGCTCTGGATTCATCTATGGACTGAGCGTAGCTGACCAGTTCATCAAGTCCGGAGCCTATAAGAACATCCTTTTGATTGGCTCTGAAGCGCAGACTGTAGCCCTAAACTTTAATTCTCAGCACCGAGACATGGCTGTCCTCTTTGGTGACGGTGCAGGGGCAGTGGTGCTCCAGCCCAGCAATGATGGTACCGGTGTTCTTTCTACTCACCTCCACGCCGATGGATCTCACGTGGAAGATCTCTGGATGCCCGCACCAGGCAGCAGTTTCAGACCGTTCATATCCAAGGAAATTATCGATGAAGAAATGCATGTTCCTTACATGAACGGACGGGAAGTCTTTAAGAACGCCGCTACCCGATTCCCTGAGGTTATCAAGGAAGCTTTGAAACAAAATAGTCTTACTCTGGAAGACATCAAACTCATCATCCCTCACCAGGCTAACCTGCGGATTTCTCAGATGGTGGCAAAGAGGCTGGGTGTAGATATGGACATTGTGTACAGCAACATTCACAGGTACGGCAACACAACCGCTGCCTCTATTCCCATCGCCATGTCAGAAGCGCTGGCTGAAGGGAAGTTCAAAGAAGGAGATACAATTATCCTGGCGGCTTTCGGATCAGGATTTACCTGGGCATCCGCAGCAGTAAAGTGGTAAGGCTGATTCGTTGCGCAGCATATGCACGAAGAGTAAATTAATAATCTGAATCCTTTGATAAACCTCATGTGTGAAGAAAAAAGAATTAAAATTTGCCTGATTAAG
>CAZHRR010000126.1:0-7070 GCA_964534955.1 uncultured bacterium | reverse complement strand
CGGGTGCATGGCAGATAATGCTAAAATTCACCTGATATTTCGGGGGAAGTCCAGCTGTTCATACCATTGAGGTTCTAACTTATATTCTGTAAATTATATACACAACCTGTTCACCATGTATCTAACAAAGCGACAAAAAGAGGTTCTTGATTTTCTCGAGGGATATCTATCTGCGAATGGATATGCGCCGACATTCAACGAGATAGCTGAAGAATTTGGGTTCAGATCCAAGGGAACGGTGTATAAACATATTAAGGCATTGCGGGATAAAGGCCTTATACATCATGAGTGGAACCGAACCCGCGCCATTGAGATTCAGGAAAACAACAGCGGACTTTCACACATTCCGATTTTAGGATGTGTGGCAGCAGGTGTTCCCGTTGAATCCCTGGAGGTTCCTGAGTCTATTGACCTTCCAACAACATTCCTCAAGCGTGGTAAACATTATGTACTTAAGGTCAAAGGGGATTCTATGATCGGCGAGCACATTGCTGACGGAGATTACATTGTTGTGCAGGAACGCGTGAACGCTGAAAATGGAGAGACCGTTGTGGCGCTAATTGACCATGCAGAAACAACAGTAAAAAAATATTATTTTAAAAGTGGTAAAGTGGAGCTGCAACCTGCAAACGATCTTGTTGGAACACTGGTTCTCGCCCCCGATCGAGTGCAGATCCAAGGAGTAGTTGTGGGTGTAATGAGAAGGTACTAAA
Source organism: uncultured bacterium (assembly GCA_964534955.1). Lineage (GTDB taxonomy): Bacteria > Fidelibacterota > Marinisomatia > Marinisomatales > UBA2128 > UBA2128. Next base: position 6,357 of record CAZHRR010000126.1, on the reverse strand, counting down.
TATAATGGGAGGGATGCTTCAAGTTGGAGAGATGGTAGAGCCTTTCACGCTGGTTGATAACGTGGGCGTAAAACGTGAAATTACTAGGGGGAGCTACAAGATAATTTTTTTCTTTCCTAAGGCGAACACACCAGGCTGAACAGTTGAAGCGGCTGGGTTCCAGTCGAATATTGCTACTTATGAGAGGAATGGTATTGACGTTTATGGTGTTTCTGCTGACAGTGTAAAAGTGCAGCAATCTTTTGCGAAAAAAAAGGGGATTACATATCCTTTGCTAAGTGACCCAGATAAACAGGTTATTAAGGTGTTTGGAGCTTGGGGCAAAAAGAAGCTTTATGGAAGGGAATATGAGGGAATTATCCGCAGTACATTTGTCTTGGACGATGAGAACAGTGTGATTCATGTTTTTCCCAAAGTCTCTCCCAAGAAACACCAGGATGAACTTCTGTCAGAGCTTGGTCTATAGAGGGTAGAATGCGTCTATCACCCAAATCTTCTCTCCTGTTTGTAATTGATGTTCAGGAGAAGATATTTGCTACAATGTATGAGAAGGATGAGATTGAGAAGAATATGATCAGGATGGTGAAGGGGGCAGATATCTTAGGAGTACCTATTGTCTGGACAGAGCAGTATCCCAAAGGCCTGGGGAAAACAATTCCGGGTTTGAAGTCTGTGCTGGGAGGACATATTTGCCGCGAAAAAATTACTTTCAGCTGCACTGACGATGAAAATATCCGCTCCGCAATTGAGGAAGCAAGCATAAAAGATGTGCTCCTTTGCGGTATTGAGGCACATGTCTGTGTTTATCAGACAGCCATGGATTTACTGGAGATGGGATATGGAGTTCATTTGGTTTCAGATGCCGTAATGTCCCGCCACAAATCAAACTACGATATTGCCCTCCGCAAAATGGAGAAAATGGGCGTTCACATGACTTCTGTTGAAATGGCTTTGTTTGAACTGCAAAGAGTGGCAAAAGGAGACACTTTTAAACAAATTGCCGCTCTCATCAAATAGGTCTCCATGAAGCTGAAATCCCATTTAAGAACTGCCTGTAATGTGTAACTTTATTGCTGTATTCAACGAGGTCTAAATAAATAATAGAGGTTCAGAAATGAAAACAATTCCGCTAAGGATACTATATGTTTTGTTATTGTCGCTGGTTTTTTTGCTTCCGATGGCTGCTGCCCAAGATGAAGAAGAAGGTGAGGAAGATGAGGCTGACGCCGTCGAAGATTCAGCGGAGGTAGTTACGATAGAAAGCAAGACTGAAGCTTGCAGAAAGTTTGAGGGGTTATTTACAATCTATCAAGACACAACGGATGGTAAAGCGTACATAACTATTGATCAAAATCAGCTTGGAAAAGAGTATATATATTTTACACACACCTCAGAAGGATTAATTGATGCTGGTCATGTTCGCGGCGGCTATGAGGGCAGCAGGATTATCACATTTGAGAGGTATTTTAATCGGGTTGAAATTGTTAACCGGAATACCAGTTTTTATTTTGATCCAGACAATCCTCTAAGCAGGGCTGCTGAAGCTAACATAAGCCCAGCCATACTGGCTTCGCAGGAGATAGTTGTGGATGATACGGCTACCAATCAGTTACTTATTGAGGTTGACGATGTTTTTCTGACAGAGGCCCTGCACCAGGTAAAACCTTCCCCAAATCCAAACGCCAAACCCGGAGACCGCTTCAGCCTTGGGAACCTGAACAAGGATAAATCCAAATACGTAGAGATCAGAAACTATCCATTGAATACAGATGTAGAAGTTGAATATGTTTATGATAATCCATCTCCCGTGAATCGTGGCGGTGATGGTGTGACAGATGCAAGGTCGGTACGTATTCGCCTTCAGCACAGTTTTATTGAAGTCCCGGACAACAACTACAAACCGAGGAGGGATGATCCTCGCATCGGTTACTTCCTGACACAGATTACTGACATGACGTCTCCGAGTAACACACCGTATAGAGATGTAATTCATCTCTGGCATCTGGAGAAGAAAAACCCCAGGGCTGAAATTAGCGAACCCAAAGAGCCGATCACTTTCTGGATAGAAAATACCACTCCGCTGGAATTCCGCGACGCCGTAAAGGAAGGGGTTCTGGGATGGAATGAAGCCTTTATAAAAGCGGGGTTCAAGAACGCTATTCAGGTAAAGGTTCAGTCTGATGATGCCGAATGGGATGCCGGTGATCTGCGCTACAATGTCTTGCGGTGGACATCATCACCTGATCCGGTTTTTGGAGGTTTGGGCCCCAGTTTTGTTAATCCACGGACTGGCCAGATTCTTGGAGCCGACATCATGCTGGAATGGGTCTATTTCACTTGGCGTGTGAAGTACGAGAAATTATATGATGCCAACTTGGATGGTGTTCAGTTAAATCCGCAGATCTGTTCATATGGTGATTATCTGAAACAGGAAAATCTGTTTGGATTAACTGCCCTGCAAAACATCGAAAATTCTGCCGATGCACAGGGCAGGCTGACACAGGAAGCCCTTATCAGCTTGGTAATGCATGAAGTTGGACACACACTGGGATTGGCACATAACTTCCAATCCAGCCAGCTTCATTCTCCCGAAACAATTCACAACAGGTCAGTGACGGAGAAGATAGGGGTAATATCTTCTATAATGGACTACGATCCTGTAAACCTGAATCCCGATCGTGAGAATCAGGGACAATACTATTCTACTAAGGCAGGACCATACGACCTGTGGGCTATTGAGTACGGTTACTCACCTGCATTAGAAGACCCAGAAGCGGAAGAGGACAGGCTGCAGAAGATTCTCGCTCGTTCCACTGAACCGGCCTTAAGATTTGGAAATGATGCTGACGATATGAGGAGCCCCGGAAAGGGAATTGATCCTCGCATTATGGTGGGCGATCTGACTAGTGATGCGGTCGGTTACTCGGAACAGCGCATGGGCCTTATTTTAGAATTGATGAAGGATTTACGGGAAAAGTACGAGGCCGAAGGGGAGACGTACCACGCCTTCCGGGATGCTTTCAATATCTTGGTACGAGAATATAGAAATGCCGCTAAGATCATATCCCGATACATAGGAGGAGTTTATATTGATAGATCATTTGTAGGACAAGAGGGAAGCAGCACACCGCTGATACCTGTCAGTTACAAAGAACAGAAAAGAGCGATGACAATTTTGGGAGAATATGTTTTCGCTCCAGACGCTCTCCCTGTCCCAGAGGGGATATATGACCATCTGAGGTTTCAAAGGCGCGGATGGGAGCACTGGAAAGGTACGGAAGATCCAAAACTTCATGAACAGGTTCTCACTATTCACAAAACCGTCCTTGATCATCTCCTGCATTCTACAGTTCTCTCCAGAATTAACGATTCAGCGCTGTATGGAAATAAGTATTCCCTTACAGAGTGTATGGGTGATCTGATGGAAACAATATTTGAGGCTGACGCCAGAGGTAATATCAATTCATTCCGGCGCAATCTTCAGGTTGAGTATGTGAAGCGCCTGGTTGGGATTGTAAACGGAGGAAACGGGTCATCTTATGATCATCTGTCTAAAGCAGCGGCGCATCAGAGCCTGTTAGACATCCGGAAGATTGCCTCCCGAAGAAGCGGGGACGATGCTACTACTGCTCACCGTGAATATTTGGTACACCTTATAGACAGCGCTCTGGATGAAGGATAGGAGAGATTTAAAAAATGACAGAAAAGTTCGAGTTTGTTCGCGAGTCAGGTGGAATTAAGGAGTATAAGTTAGCTGCCAACAATCTCACTGTCCTTCTAATGGAAGACCATTCAGCCCCAGTGGCAACATTTATGGTTACATACCATGTAGGGTCTCGTAATGAAGCGGTCGGACACACAGGATCCACTCACCTGCTGGAACATCTGATGTTTAAGGGTTCTGAAAAGTACAACAAAGAGAACGGCAATTCTATCTGGACTGTATTGCAGGATGTGGGGGCACAGATCAATGCCTCTACATGGTATGACCGAACGAATTATTTTGAATTGCTTCCCAAAGAGCACTTGGAGCGAGCAGTGAGCATAGAAGCAGACAGGATGCGTGGTGCTTTCCTGCGGGACGAAGACCGGCAGCCGGAGATGACCGTGGTACGAAACGAATTTGAGCGGGGAGAGAATGATCCTTTCGAGGTGCTGGATAAGAATATTTGGGCTACGGCTTATCAGGCACACCCGTATCATCATCCGACTATAGGCTGGCGGGCGGATATCGAAAATGTTTCCACAAAGCGGCTGCAACGGTTTTACAATACGTTCTACTGGCCGAATAATGCTACGGCAACCATCATTGGGGATTTTTCTGAGGCTGAGGCGCTTAATCTTATCTTGAAGTACTTTGGAGAGATTCCCCGGTCGCCCAATGACATTCCACCCATGTATACAGAAGAGCCGCTGCAGGAGGGTCTTCGGCGAGTGGAAGTAATGCGGGCAGGTGAAGCACCGATTGTATGTGTTGCGCATAAATCTCCTGAAGGCTCACACGCAGATATCTATCCGCTGCACATTCTCGGGAGCATCCTTGGATCTGGAAAGACCTCACGCTTTTACCGCAGCATCATCGATAAAGGATTAGCCACCGACGTGAAGATGTGGGATCACCCTTTTCACGATAATGGACTTTTTATTGCCTATGCCTTTCTGACACCGGAGACTCAACCGGAACAGGTAGAGAAACTGATCTTGGACGAGTATGAGACTATCCAGAAAAACGGTGTTTCAGGGAAGGAGGTGAAGCGGGCTCAATCCAAAATACGGGCTATGACAGCCTTCAGCAGGGATGGTTCCTTTTCCATTGCAAGCCACCTGAACGAGGCTATCGCTTCTGGAGACTGGACTCTCTACACGACTTATCTTGATCAAGTCATGAAAGTGAAGCCTGACGATATACAGCGTGTTGCCCAGATATACTTGAGAGAGGGTCAATGCACGATTGGTCATTTTATTCCGATCATTAATGATGCAGGAGTAGAAGTATGACTGGAGCCAAAACATCTGTTGCCGCCCGGATTCGTTCGTCTGAACCTGCAGGCGGTATTCGACTATTTGAGATGAACACACCCATTGATGATGTGGTTACCATAATTGGAAGCCTTCTGGGTGGTCCCGCATTTAATCCGGAGGACAACCGGGAGACCGCTCAGATGATGGCAGCGATGCTTGATCAGGGCACAAAGAGCCAGGATAAATTTACTATCAGTGAGAAGTTGGAGGAAATAGGCGCCCAGCTGAACTTTTCATTTTCACAATATCACATACGTTTCTCGGCTCGCTGCCTTAAGGACGACATACCGCTTGTGGCAGAGCTTCTTGCCGATCAGCTGCGTCACCCTGTCTTTCCAGAGGAAGATATGGAGATTATGAAGAAAAACCAGATCGGTGAGCTGTTGAGGTCAAAGGAAGAGACACAATTTAGGGTTACCAACAGATTCCTGCGGGAAATATACCCGGAGAATCATCCCAATTATGTTTTCCCGGTTGATGAACAGGTTGAGCTTATCCGCAAACTCAGCAGAGAAGATTTGCAGAAGTTCCATTCCGAGACCTTGGGTCGAGGCAACATGATCATAGTCGCCGTGGGGGACACAGATTCAACTGTGCTGGATGATGTACTGCAGAACGGTTTTGGAGACTGGCGTGAAGCGGATATTACATTTAGTGATCTTGAAGATACGGCAGCAAGGGAGATGAACGGTACCCGGCGGGTGGCCGAGTCAATGCAGGAGAAGACCAGCGTGGATATCATGTTTGGGCAGCCAGTGGGTATAAATAGGGACCACGAAGATTTTCTTCCGCTGGTGGTAGGGCACTATATCCTGGGCGGCAACTTCTCCGCCCGGCTCATGTCCACTGTCCGGGATAAGGCGGGACTGACCTACGGAATCCGTTCTGCTGTAACTGGCGTTGACAGAACCGATGGCTACTGGTACGTATGGGGTACATTTGCGCCTCAACTTGTAGAGCAGGGGAGAGTCGCTGCAGCAGAACAGGTAGAGCATTGGATTGAGGCTGGTATTACAGAGGAAGAATTAGAGGCGAAAAAGACAACCATTATAGGCTCATACCAAGTGAGTTTCAGCACCACGAGCGGAATCGCTACTCAGATATTGATGAACAGTGAACGGGGGAAAGAGGTAGACTACCTTGATCAGTATCCTGATGACATTGATGCTGTATCAATAGACAGGGTAAACAGTTCTATCCGCCAGTACTGCAATACTGATAACATGCTGTCTGTGGCGGCGGGTTCTGTCAACGACAATTGGGAACCGTTGAGTTGATGGATGAGTCTACTCCGAAAAGGGTCACAACATAGGGTGTTTGTGCATAGGTAAGATA
>CAZHRR010000125.1:0-7092 GCA_964534955.1 uncultured bacterium | reverse complement strand
GGGCAGGCAGGCGGGCAGGCGTCGTTCAGGCTGGTGTGACTTTGTGGCTGGAATATTATGTTGACAAATAGACAGGAGGAAGAATGAGAAAGCTGACTACACTGCTGATAATATTACCTTTGTTGATCTTTTCACAAGATCAGGTAGAGACCGTGGGTGTGCCGGAGACGGAAGAAGACGGCGTTGAAGATATTGGGCTGAAGCCCGGTGACGATGCTCCGAAATTTGCTCTGCGTTCAACTACTGGGGATTATGAACTCTTGAGCAAGTGGTGCGGTGAAAAACTCTCCCGTCCGGCATCGCAGCCCATTCGTCATGTGGTAATAGTAAGCTTTTTTGCTACGTGGTGCCAACCGTGTATGAAGGAGCTGCCTCATCTGCAGAATTTGTACGAAAAGTATCAGGGACAGGATGTGAAGTTTTTCCTCATAGACATCACAGATGCCACCCGATCAGTAGAAAAGTACAAGAATTCCCCGGAAGCTGGACCTTTCTTGAAAAAAAAGGGAATGACGATGCCAATTCTTCTGGACACGTATGGTATGGCTATGGAAAAGTATGTACCCTCAAAAATGCTGCCGCGCCTCTTCGTAATAGATAAGTACCGCAAAATACGGCTTATTAAAAGAGGGTTCCAGGAAGGGGAAGATTTTGAAGGGACATTGTCAGCGCTGATTGATGAGCTGCTGGCTGAAAGTATGGAGTAGCAATGGTGTAGATAGTGGTAGTTGCAGTAGCAGGGGGCAGCATAGATGAATGGTAGTTTCAAGAACTTAAAGGTGTACAAGATGGCATATGATTTAGCCATGGAAATTTTTCAGCTTTCTAAATCCTTTCCTGAACAGGAAAAGTATTCCTTAACCAGTCAAATCAGAAACTCGTCAAGATCCCTCTGTTCAAACATTGCTGAGGGGTACAGGAAAAGGAGATATCCGAAACATTTTACATCCAAAATGACCGATGCTGATGGAGAAGCGAGCGAAACCCTCGTATGGTTGGATTTCGCCAGAGATTGCGGTTACGTCTCAACGAATATCAACAAAACGGTAACGGAGAAGTATGAAGAAGTAGGGAAGATGTTAGGCAGTATGGCAGACAATCCCGAGCGTTTCCTCCCGAAAGGTTACAAAGTCTCGGAAGAACTGTTGTCTTACGGCGGTGATATTAAGTGAGCTGGTTTTGGACTGCTACTGCAGACTGAAGTATGTATCCTGGCGCACACATTATGTTCAAATAAAAAGATAACTTAAGGAGCTGGCTATGGAAAAAACATGGACTAAACCGATCTCGATTCTGCTATTGGTTGCAATGGCATTCTGGCTGCCAGCCAGTGCTTTGGCACAGAATGGGGGAGTTACTGAAACCCTGCTTGGGGGAGGGGAACTGGCAATAGCGATTCTCGACCTGGAAGGTCGCGGTATCTCCGAACTGGAAGCCCAGACACTCACCGATCGCATGCGTTCCGAGTTGGTAAATACCGGAGCTGTAACTATCGTAGAGCGGAGCCAGATGCAGGAGATTTTAGAGGAGCAGGGCTTTCAGCAGACGGGCTGTACCTCCGATGAGTGTGCTGTGGAAGTTGGTAAACTCTTAGGTGTGGAGAACATGGTAACCGGCTCCATCGGCAAGATCGGTTCCAGTTACACCCTGGATGTACGCATGTTCAAGGTCGAGACAGGGGCTATACTGAAGACGGTGAACCGTACTTACCGGGGTGAAGTTGATGGTCTAATTACGGAGATTGAGCGACTGGCGTGGGATATTGTGGACATGACCCCACCGGCCGGGAGGTTCCTGGATGAGGCAGCACTGGTGGCTGCTGCCCCGGCTGCTGCCCCGGCGCCGGAAAAGAAGAAAAGCAAAGCGCTGTTGTGGATTGGTCTCGGACTGGCGGCCGCTGGAGCGGGAGCCTACCTTGCTCTTGGTGCAGGTGAAGAACCGGTGCCAACCATAGGGACGCCACCGGAATTTCCGCAGGTACCGTAATGAACTCACCCCTAGCCCCTCTCCCAGACCCAAGGTACGGGATCTGCGACTTATGAAGAGAGGGGAATTAAACCGTTGTTTTTTGAATGTTTTCCCCCTCTACTTTCTAAGAGAGGGGGCATCCGCTAACCGGCGGAAGGGGGTGAGTTAAATGAATCACGACGGTCCCGACATTTTTTTGGGAGTTCTGATAAGGAGAAACATGATTAAGAAAAGTCTGAGCCACGATTTATGGGATTAATAGGATGAATATGATTACCCGCAGGGAGCTGTGCTTAGGCAATCATGAAAATCATGCAAATCCCCGATACGCTCGTTCCTCACTACCTGCCTGCGCTGTCGCTACGGCAGACAGGCGGGGCAGGCAAGCGAATCAAGGTTCAGACAATGAGCAAAAGAAAGGTTTCGTATGAAAAAATCGCTAATTAACAGAATCTTCAAGACTATCCTACTGTGTTAACTACATAGATGCACCATTTCTCGTAAAAAACTAATGAACCATTATGAATAAACAATCAGAACATATTGCCTCCAACCCTTTCACTCCTAAATCTGGAATGGAGCCACGGGTGTTTTTAGGAAGGGAAGAAGCAATACAGACTTTTAAGGAATCATTACAGAAATCCCAAAAGGGCTATATTGATCATTTTACAATTTTGGGTGGATGGGGCATTGGTAAGACGACTTTGCTGAAAGAATATAGAAGAGTTGCACAATCAAGCGGAATTCTTTCCGCTCTCTTCCCTGTTCGTGAATTTACAAGTAACGATTTGCTTCATCCTGTTGTTCAAATCATCACACAAATCCCTAGAAATCTTCCGACGAAAAAAGAACGTTTCAATAAATTCAAAGACTATTTATCAGGATTGGGAATTTCTTTTCCAGTAATTGGCGGGGGATTACAATTTCCTGAAAAACATAGATATACTGGAGACCCCCAGGTTCTATTGCTTGAATCGCTTATTCGTTTGTGGAGTGAAATCAAGCAGGAAAGTAATATTGTGTTCATCTTTATTGACGATGTTCAGAATTTGAAGAATGTACCAGAGTTTATGACAATCTTAAAAAATGTTTTAAGTGATGATGAGATTATTAAAAATACCGGGTTCTTTTTCATTCTTACCAGCACCGATGACTGGTGGAAACAATTCATGAAAAAACATCATCCTATCGGTAGGTATTTTAAGCCAACTGTTAGATTGAATAATCTTGAGATGAACAGCGTCAGGATGATTATCAGGAAAATACTGAACGGATCCGGTGTGCAATTCCCGCAAAAGATTATTGAAAATGTTTTTGAATACACTGAAGGGCATCCTTTTCAGTTACAGGTAATCTGTGACAATTTGTATGAAAATCAGGTGAATGGTAAAATAACCGGGAATGCATTTTCGGTTGCGCTTGAAAGTACTTTGCAGGATCTTGGGGAGATTATACTGGATAATTTATTTGAAAAAGCCAGTGAGAAAGAAAAGTTGATTCTTTTGAAGATGGCTGAAAAATATAGACCGTATGGTAGCAATGACTTGTCTGACATATTAAATGGTACAATTGAAAAGAATGAAATAAGAACAATGTTATTGAGGTTAACGAAAAAAGAAATAATAAAAAATATTTCACGAGGTAGATATGCGATTTCAAGCCGTATGTTATCGGAATACATCATCAGAAAATAACAAAAGCAACATTTTTCGCATGAATTTGTTGCTTCTGTTGCGTTGATGTAGAAAAAGGTAGAGAAATACATCGTAGAGGAAACACTATTTGGAAAGAATTTGGGAAGATTGAAACTGATGAATGAGAAGAAGGGGCTATGACATTGGCGTTAGAAGATTATCGTTTGAGCGAGGTCATCGCGCCAGTAGGCGGATAGATTATACGCGAGGCCAAGAATGACCACGCTGATTGACAAAAGAACGGCCCGCCTGAATAACATAGTCGGGCAGGTGAACCGTCCTATCCAAAGACAGCCCGGTTTACCGGGGTTGCAAACATTTAGCGAAGGTATTTATGCCTTCGCTTATATGACAGAGCGGATGGGGTGGTTTATGTGTAGTAAAGATGAACTCACCCCCTGTACAGTCGAATGCTCCTTACGGGGCAGGCTCGGTCCCTCTTTTATCCACAGGATCCTGCGGACAAAGAGAGGGATGCCTAAACCGTTGTTTTTTGAGTGTTTTCCCCCTCTTCTTCATAAGAGAGGGGGTGCCGAAGGCGGGGGTGAGTTTAATAAAAGAAGCCTGAACCACGATTAATAGGATTGAAACGATTAGCATGATTAACTGTCTGAACCTTGATTATCCGCAGGGCATAGCCTCCTGCGAAGATCCCGTGGAATAGGATTAAGAGGATGAACATGATTGAAAAAAATCAAGATAATCATGACAATCATGCAAATCATGGTTCAGACAATAAAAAAATGAGAGCCAGGATTAAAAAGATTTTAACTCACCCTCGGTCCCTCTTTTATCCACAGGATCCTGCGGACAAAGAGAGGGATGCCTAAACCGTTGTTTTTTGAGTGTTTTCCCCCTCTTCTTCATAAGAGAGGGGGTGCCGAAGGCGGGGGTGAGTTTAATAAAAGAAGCCTGAACCACGATTAATAGGATTGAAACGATTAGCATGATTAACTGTCTGAACCTTGATTATCCGCAGGGCATAGCCTCCTGCGAAGATCCCGTGGAATAGGATTAAGAGGATGAACATGATTGAAAAAAATCAAGATAATCATGACAATCAAGTAAATCATGGTTCAGACAATATTAAAAAAACTACTAATTAAGAAGGACAATTATGAAAAAATCGCTAATTAACAGAACCTTTAAGGTTCTCTGCCGAAGGCGTCCCTTTTGAAAGTTTCCTTGCTCCTTCTGGCGAAAATAGACTTGTTGATATCTAGGAAGCGATTATGAAGAACGTTGATAATGTTATCAGAGAATTCCATGTAGCGCTGAGAAGACTCTATGGCAACAAGTTGAAGAATGTTATCCTCTACGGATCTTGGGCGAGGCATGAAGCCACACAGGATTCTGATGTGGACCTTCTTGTAGTTCTCGGAGGAGATGTACAACCGGGGAAGGAAATAGACCGAATGATTGAGACTATTACGGACATAAATCTAAAATACAATGTATTGTTATCAGTCTATCCAGTTTGTGAAAGAGATTATGAAAATTTGAAAAGCCCGTTGTTAATGAACGTGCGAAAGGAAGGAGTTCCAGCTTGAAAGAGGTAATATCTCTAATGGCAAGAGCAAAAAAGTATCTTAGCAGTTCTAAGGTCCTTCTTGATGAAAAGGACTATGAGTCATCAGTATCACGAACATACTATGCAATGTTTTATTCTGTTGAGGCTCTCCTACTCACGAAAGATCTATCTTTTTCATCCCACAAGGCCGTGATTTCTGCTTTCGGGGAGCACTTCGTTAAGACGGATATTTTCCCAAGGGATATGGGTAGAGAACTTAATAGGGCTTTTGGAAAAAGGCAGTTGGGAGATTATGAGTATACCTTCGTTATTTCTGAAGATGAGGCAGAGGAATTACTTGAGAATGGCAAAGAGTTCGTAGAGAAGATAAACGAACATTTGGAAAGCAATAAACTTGTTTGAAGAATCAAACATGGGATGTACAAGGAATTTTTCGAAACAAAGTGTAATCAATGAATAAGGAAGACGCTATGCCAACAGGAATTTTATACAGGAAAAAGGAGAAGAAACTCCGTAAAGTTGCTTCGCTCCAACGGGGCAGGAATATGAAACACCAATCTTTTATGAGTAACAATGTGCGACGCACTTCCTCCGCGAGGAGGAAAACCTTGCGAAGGTTTCCCGACAGGATCGGGACAGGTAGAACCTTCGCAAGGTTGAATCATACTTTAAAGGTGGCTTACCTTTTTCTCATTCTCAGTGCTATGGGCCACATGTTGTATGGTCAAACTGCCACACAGCCAACCGGGTCCGGCACTGAGGCTGATCCCTATCAGAATGCTACATTAAATAATCTCTACTGGATTACACAAAATTCAGGGGAATGGGACAAACACTACGTCCAAACCGCTAATATCGATGCCTCTGCTACTTCCAGCTGGAACGGCGGTGCAGGATTTACACCTATAGGTAACAGTTCCACCAAATTCACCGGATCTTATGATGGACAGGACCATACCATTGATGGACTAACCATCCATGGGACAAGCACTAATTATGTAGGTTTATTTGGTTATTCAGATGGTGCTTATATTAATAATATTGGCTTAACTAACGCTGATATTATTGGAGGAAGTTATGTAGGCTGTCTTGTGGGATATAATGTTAATTCCACATTGAACAATTGCTACAGCAATGCAACTGTAGGTGTTTCTGGAGAACAAGGATATTTTATTGGTGGTCTAGTTGGGAATAATGCATCTTCGTCCATAGTAAATAACTGTTATAGTCTGGGCAGTGTAAGTGGAAACTTATATGTTGGTGGACTAGCGGGGGAGAATTCTCAATCCACTGTAAAGAAAAGTTACAGCACAGTTAATGTTATTGGCAATGGATCAATTGGTGGGTTTGTTGGGCGAAATATTTCAGCCACAGTGGATGAAAGCTACAGTAGGGGCAGTGTTACTGGAAGTGGTGATGATGTCGGCGGACTTGTTGGGAGTAATTTCAATTCCAGCGTGAACAACAGCTACAGCATAGGGAGTGTAATAGGTAACTCCATGGTCGGCGGCTTAGTGGGGAGGAATAGCAATGAACAAGCCACCGTGAGAAATTCCTATAGTATCGGCAGTGTTACTGGAAATGGTTATTCATACGGTGGCTTGGTTGGTTACAATATTGGTACTATTAGTAACTCGTTCTGGGATACGGAAACTTCCGGGCAGTCATCGAGCGACGGCGGCACTGGCAAAACAACTGCGGATATGAAAACTCAATCCACTTTTACAAATGCAGGCTGGGATTTCGTGGGTGAAACCACAAATGGAAGTAATGATTATTGGAATATTGATGGTACAAATAATAATGGTTATCCTTTTTTATCATGGAGATACTTTGATGTTCCCTCCACCCCCCAAAACCTCACCGCCACCCCCGGCAACCAGCAGGTCACCCTCCGCT
>CAZHRR010000124.1:5031-7288 GCA_964534955.1 uncultured bacterium | reverse complement strand
ATCCACACACCAGACTCCAGTCGCTACTGGCTGGCAGAGAGCTATGAGGACCGGTTTGCTGCCGGAGAGGAACCGGAAAATATTGACAAGGAATTCTTGCGCCTCTGGTTTGTGGATAACTGTGACCCTTATCATGATGAAGTCCTCCCGGATGCTCCTGAAGAACTCGTCATTGAACTATCGAAACGTTATATTCAACTGTTCGAAATGATTACTGGGGCACCTTTTTCCTTCCCTGAGCAAGGGTTCCCAATCACTAAACGAATTCAAAAAAACATAATGGATTACCTATGAACGGAAAAGCTGTTCTCATTCTCGGTTCAAAATCTGACGAAGCACACGCCAAGGAAATAACAGATAAACTGGACGAGTTAGACATTACCTTTGACCAACATGTAGCATCTGCCCACAAGCAGCCTCGGAAAGTTCTGGAGATCATCGAATCGTATCAGAGCGGAATAGATATTGTTTACATTACTATTGCCGGGCGATCCAATGCCCTCTCCGGTTTTGTGGCTGCAAATTCCGATTTCCCCACACTGGCGTGTCCACCATTCAAGGATAAGACAGACATGCTGGTGAACATCCACTCCACCCTCCAGATGCCTAGCAATACGCCGGTGATGACTGTTCTCGATCCGGGGAACTGTGCTCTTGCTGCTAAAAGGATTCTCGGGGGTTAATAATATGATCACAGAAAACAAAAACCAGAACACAGAGAACCACCGAGAATCACAGAGAGACACAGAGTTTAGTAATTATATTTTAGTAACCAATTCTTCTCCGTAGTGCTCTATGGTGTCTACGTGAACTCTGTGTCCAAAACACAAATGATTAACCAACTAAATAATATTTCCCCCATAGACGGCCGTTACCAGCAGCAAGTGATGGAACTGTCAGAGTTCTTTTCTGAACAATCTCTCATGCGCTACCGTGTGAAGATTGAAATTGAATACCTGATCGCACTCAGCAATGAAAAAGGCATCAAAGAGCTACTACCATTTTCAAAAACAGAACAGGTCAAATTGCGCAAGATTTACGAAAACTTTAATTCCTCTGCCGCTCAAAAAGTTAAAGATATTGAAGACACCACTAACCACGACGTTAAGGCAGTTGAATATTATCTTCAGGGCAGAGTAAAGAAATCACTACATCCCTGGATTCACTTTGCCCTTACATCAGAAGATGTTAATAACCTTGCCTATACCCTTATGTGGCGGGACGGAGTTCAAAAAGGCTATATACCGGTACTTCACACATTATACAGCAAACTGAAGCAATTTGCACGACGTTACAAAGAATTACCACTGCTGGCTCTTACACACGGTCAACCAGCCACCCCTACCTCGCTGGGGAAGGAATTCGCCGTTTTTGCCAGCCGACTCCAGAGGCAACTCCGGCAGCTAAAAGATCATAAACTCCAAGGGAAACTCTCCGGCGCCACGGGGACATGGGCAGCCCACACCGTTGCTTTTCCCAACATCAACTGGATTACCCTCAGTAGGCGGTTTATTAAATCGCTAGGGCTGGAATCGAATCTCATCACCACTCAAATCGAGCCTAGCGACTCACTTAGCGAAAGCTATCATAACCTTATCCGGGTGAACACCATTCTACTGGATTTCTGCCGGGACATCTGGCTCTACATCAGTCGCAGCATCTTTGGGCAGAAAACGAAAAGCGGCGAAGTGGGTTCCAGCACTATGCCCCACAAAGTGAACCCTATTCAATTTGAAAATGCCGAAGGCAACCTGGGCATTGCCAACGCCCACCTTTCCCATCTGGGCCAGGCGCTTCCTGTCTCCCGGATGCAGCGGGATCTTTCCGGCAGCACTGTTATCCGCAATCAAGGCGTACCGCTGGCGCATTCTCTGTTGGCGTGCAAGAATATCCAGAAAGGTCTCGAACGGCTCACTGTCAACCGTGTGAATATCCGGAAAGAACTGAGCGATCACTGGGAGGTGCTGGCAGAAGCTATCCAAACCATTTTACGTAAAACCGGAGATCCGCAACCGTACGAACGTCTGAAAGAACTAACACACGGACAGAAAATAACTCAAGAGGATATCCAGACTTTTGTTCAGTCCCTCGAATTAAGTGAGGAGGAGAAGCAAGCTCTGTTGGATCTAACACCAGAGAGCTACATTGGGTTGGCTGCTAAACTGGTAGAATTATTATGAACATAAATAACTAAACATGGGCACAGAGAACCACCGAGAAACACAGAGAACCACTGAGTTTGATCATAATTCTTTAA
>CAZHRR010000124.1:0-4931 GCA_964534955.1 uncultured bacterium | reverse complement strand
CAACAAATTATTCTCTGTGGTACTCTGTGTCTCTCTGTGAACTCTGCGTCCAAAGGAAATATGGAATTAGATAAACTAACAGAAAAAATCATAGGTTGTGCTATTGAAGTTCATAAGCATCTCGGCCCGGGGTTGTTAGAATCTGCGTATCAGGAAGCCATGGTTTTTGAATTACAACAACAAGGATTGAGCGTCGAAGAGGAAGTCCCCATTCCTGTTGTCTATAAAAATCATAAACTAAAACAGGGTTACAGGGCAGATTTAATTGTCGAAAGAAGTATTGTTGTAGAATTAAAAGCACAGGAAGACCGGCACGATATTTTTGAAGCTCAGACATTAACTAACACAAGATTATCAAATCATAAAATAGGTTTACTGATAAACTTTTGTCATAAGAAACTGGTTGATGGTATTAAACGGTTTATTTTTTGAAAGCAATTATGATTACAGAGAACCACCGAGAAACACAGAGAACCACTGAGTTTGATCATAATTCTTTAACAACAAATTATTCTCTGTGGTACTCTGTGTCTCTCTGTGAACTCTGCGTCCAAAGAAAAGATTAATGTGCGGCGTTGTCGGAATAATCTCCACTCAGAAGCCCGTGTCAGGGGCGCTTTACGAGAGCCTCATCCATCTCCAGCATCGCGGTCAGGATGCAGCCGGCATCATGACTTACAATCAGCGCTTTCATGTGAAGAAAGGAACTGGCCTCATTCGTGATATTTTTGATGAGCAGAATATGGCCAGACTTCTGGGGAATATAGGTATTGGGCACACAAGGTATCCCACTGTCGGCGGCTTCAGCATAGAAGAAGCCCAGCCCGTTATGACCAACGTTCCTTACGGGATCGCCATGGCTCACAATGGTAACATCGTCAACTACACCGATCTCGTACGGGAAGTAACCGATCGGGACCGCCGTCATGTGAACTCTTCGGTGGATATCGAAGTCATTTTGCACATATTCGCTCACTCTCTCGACCATCCTGTTACCAGCACAGATGGTCTTACCCTTTTCGATCAGATCTGCCATGCAACAGATACAGTATTCAATCGCGTCAGCGGAGCTTATTCAGTGGTAGGCATGATTATGAACCGTGGAATGGTAGTTTTCCGGGATCCTCACGGCATCCGTCCACTGGTTAGGGGTGAACGAACAAACAACGATGGTACAACAGACTATATTTTCGCCTCAGAAACCACCATGTTCTACGCCCTTGGTTACGAGCCTACTGGGAACGTCGCTCCCGGTGAGGTAATTTTCATAGAGGAAGACGGTACCTGCCATAGCCGTGTTCTTCGTAACGAGCAATTCACACCATGTATATTCGAGTATGTTTACTTTTCACGCCCGGATTCTTTGCAGAACGAGGTGAGTGTTTATCGCTCCCGACTGCGCATGGGACAAAACCTCGCACAAAGATGGAAAAAACGCTACCCAGACATAACGCCGGATATTGTCATCCCGGCACCATCTACGGCTAACACTGCAGCCCTGAGCTTCGCCAATGAAATAGGAGTCCGCTACTCGGAGGGACTCTACAAAAATCCTTTCATCGGCCGCACATTCATCATGCCAGGGCAGGAAGCACGCAAGAAATCCATCCGCTACAAACTGGTACCCCAGGAATTTGAGATTCGCGATAAGGATGTCCTCATCGTGGATGACAGTATTGTCCGCGGCAATACCAGTCGTGAGATTGTCCGGATGATCCGGGAGTTTGGCGCCAGAAAAGTCTATTTTGTTTCTGCCTGTCCACCAGTGAAGTTCCCCTGCTTTTACGGTGTAGACATGCCTACCAAAACTGAGTTGACTGCCGCTACAAGAACCGTTGAAGAAATCCAAGAGTATATGGATGTGAATATCCTTATGTACCAGGAAATTGACGATCTTGCAGAAGCAGTTACCCGAAAAGGAAAACATAATATTGACCGTCCATGCATGGCGTGTCTGGATGCCTGGTACGTCACAGGTGACGTGAACGAAGAGAAGATGCAGCTTATGGAAAACCAGAGAAATTTTGAGAGGTCCCAGCTAACGTGATGATACTCCTTGTCGGTTCCGGGGCAAGAGAACATGCTATTGCGAGAGCGTTGGCCAGATCCCCACAAAACCCTGCTATTGCCTGTTTCGCTTCCAACAACAATCCCGGCATTCAAGAGCTTGCTGAACACTTTGAGGCAGGCAACATCAACGATCCGGCAGCGGCAGTCACCTTTGCTAAGCAGTTCGGTGCTGACTTGGCCATCATCGGTCCGGAAGCGCCGCTTGAATCGGGCGTGGCAGATGCTTTATGGAGTGCAGGAATTCCTACAATCGGTCCCAGGAAAGCACACGCACAGATAGAGACGAGCAAAGGGTTCACACGTGATCTGTTGACAAAATACAACATTCCAGCTTGTCCTGTCTATCGACGCTTTGAGTCACTTGATGGTGTGGCCGAGTTTCTTTCAGAGTTAGGTGATAACTATGTGGTCAAGTTCGACGGACTCATGGGCGGTAAAGGTGTAAAAGTTTCCGGCGATCATCTTTACTCACATGAAGAAGCTCTTAACTACTGCAGGGAGCTCGTGAGCCGCGGCGGATCATTTGTGGTGGAAGAAAAACTTATCGGTGAAGAATTTTCACTCATGAGTTTTTGCGATGGTGAGCATCTGGCTCACATGCCGCCTGTCCAAGATCACAAGCGGGCATACGAGGGCGATAAGGGACCCAATACCGGCGGGATGGGAAGTTATTCAGATGCCGATCACAGTCTTCCCTTTCTCACTGATGAGGACATTGCCCAGGCTCAGCAGTTCAATGAAGCTACGGCTCGTGCCCTCAAGGAAGAATTTTCCGAAGGATCATGTAGAGGCGAAGGGTACAAAGGGATACTCTACGGCGGCTTCATTGCTACAGCTGAAGATGTAAAATTAATCGAATACAACGCCCGGTTTGGCGATCCTGAAGCGATGAATGTACTGCCTCTTCTGGAGTCTGATTTTGTAGAAGTGTGCCTCGGTATTGTGGACGGGAGCTTACATAGGAAAGATATTTCATTTGGAAAGTGTGCAACTGTCTGCAAATACGCCGTTCCGGGAGGGTATCCGGACAGTCCGGTAAAAGGTAAGCCCATCGATGTTTCCGCCGTAACTGACGCAGACCAACTTTACTACGCCTCTGTAGATATAAAAAACGGTAAGCTGATAGAAGCCGGCTCCCGGACGGCGGCAACTGTAGGAATTGCTGATACGCTTGATGAAGCAGAGGCTAAGGCTGAGGCGGAGATATCGAGAGTCAGTGGACCGCTGTTTCATCGGGCGGATATTGGGACTGAAGATCTGATTCAGAAGCGGGTTAAGCATATGAATACCATTCGTGGGAATTCAATTTATTAATGTTGATTGGAATAATACTCCAGTGAAAACAGCTCTGAATGGAATAATATTCCACTGGACAGCTTTGCAAACGGAATAATATTGTAGTGAGACAGCCTGTAATAGGAATTATATTGTAGTTTATCGACGATATGAAGCCACGAAATATCCTTAGCGACTTAATTGATCATTCAAAAGAAAAAGAGGTAACTCTTTTGATTGGCGCACGCCAAACCGGAAAAACTACGCTCTTAAAGCAAGTTCAAGACTGGCTAATACAGCAGGGTGAGACAACTATCTTTTTCAATATTGAAGACGAGTTATATCTTAATTCTTTTAATGACCATCCAAAAAACTTGTTTCAGTTTATAAAACTACCAGAACCGGATGAAAAGGTGGTTGTCTTCATTGATGAAGTCCAATACTTGCAGAATCCATCCAATTTCTTAAAACTCATTTATGATGAATATACACCACAAGTAAAACTCATTGTAAGCGGGTCTTCGAGTTTCTATATCGACAAAAAATTCAAAGATTCTTTGGCTGGAAGAAAACAAATATTTGTATTGCCAACCATGGGATTCAAAGAGTTTTTGCATTTTAGAGGTTATGAAAACTTTGCTGCAGATTTACATTTAGATTATTTACATAAATTACATTCGAAGGAACTCACATCACTTCTGTCCGAGTACTTCATTTTTGGAGGATACCCAAAAGTCGTGACCGAATCTTCCACAGAAAGGAAACAAGATTTCCTTCGGGAGTTGGCATCATCCTATATTAAAAAAGACATTGAGGATGCGTCTCTACAATATCCGCAAATGTATTTTAACATACTGAAAATTATTGCAAGACAAACAGGTGGGTTGCTTAATCTGAATTCAATTTGCAAGGCACTTAAAATACAGTATAAAACGGTTGAACATTATCTCTATGTCATGCAAAAATCCTTTCACGTTGGCTTAGTAAGTCCCTTTTATAAGAGTGCTGTAACAGAACTAAGGAAAATGAAAAAAGCTTATTTTCTGGATTTGGGATTAAGGAACTTCTTTACCGGTAACTTTGACCCAATTTTGCTTCGGGATGATCGAGGAGAATTATTGGAAAATTACGTTTTTCGATTGTTTGCTGACCAATATGATTTAGACTGGGATATACGATATTGGCGTACACAGAAAAAACAGGAAGTGGATTTTATCATTCAGGAAAAACGAGCTTATGAAGTTAAATTCTCTAAAGAATCGTATAAACCTTATAAGTACAAATTTTTTAAAAATAAATATCCTGAAATTCCGCTGAAATTACTATCCTATGATAATATCCTTGAGTTTAATCCCTTGTACAAAAATGAACTCATTAAAACAGGAAAAATAACCGTGGAGAAATAAGATGGTTAAAGATACACTGTTTTACAACGGGTTTTATGGTTCAATTCATTACACCGATGACGATAAATGTCTGTTCGGACATATTATTGGTATCACTGATTCCGTATCTTATGAAGGAACAACCATAGAAGAAATCACCAACGATTTCCATAAAGCCGTAGATGATTATATTACCGTATG
>CAZHRR010000123.1:0-7478 GCA_964534955.1 uncultured bacterium | reverse complement strand
TCTCTCACGCTGGTGGGAAGCTAGGAGGAAATAGTATCTAGTGCAAGTCATCGCAGCAAAAGATATTTAGGAATAAAATCACAGTCCGAGATTGATTTAACAAACAATGTTCAAGAAATTTCCTCAAGACATTTATTACAGATGTGACTTTTCTCCGATTTCATCCATTTTCACGTTTCACTTTTCCTTACCACAATGTAAACTTTGCTTTCCTCATTTCCCTATTGGAAGCAAAGTTGATCAAAATAAAGACAGCTCTTGCACTCGCCGCCTTCATCCGGAAGTCGCCAGATGACTGCCGCCTGCAACCTCGGATTTGTACAACGTGCTGTACAACCAGCTGAACCACAGAGAAATATTTTCTTCCCTTTCTTATCTTTTATCCGGCTTGCACATCCATGCGTAGAATCAATAATCCCCAAACTACAATTATTGTCGGTGCTCAGTGGGGAGATGAAGGCAAAGGTAAGATCACAGACTATTTTGCAGGGGAGTGTGATTATGTTGTCCGTTTTCAAGGTGGAAATAATGCTGGACATACTGTTATCGTTGGTAACGAGACCTACAAACTCCACCTGATTCCATCCGGTGTTCTATATCCTCATCCTGTTGCAGTCATTGGAAACGGAGTCGTAGTCGATCCAAAAGTGCTGCTGTCTGAAATTGAGTCTCTCCAAGAGCGCCAGATTGAGCCCAAGCTCATGGTCAGTGAGAGGGCTCATGTCATCATGCCGTATCATATTATCATGGATGAATGCCTCACAGGGCATCAGGGAAAACTGGCCGCTGGGAGCACCAAATGCGGCATAGCTCCCGTTTTCGCCGACAAGATGTACCGTCACGGCATCCGCATGGGTGATCTATTGGAACCCGCTATTTTCGAAGAAAAACTCACTAAAGCCTTCTCTTTCAATAAAAATGTAATCGAGCACGCATTTGGGGCTCGGTTCGATCTCAGTTTTGATATTATTTACACTGAGTATCTCGACTACGGTGAGCATCTGAAGGAGTATATCACGGACACGGAACTGGAACTTTACCGTGGTTACCAGGATGGGAAAACATTCCTCTTTGAAGGCGCTCAAGGAATGTCGCTCGACGTGGATCATGGACTCTATCCCCACACCACGAGTTCAACAACAGCGGCGGGACACGCTTCAGCCGGTTCGGGAGTTGGTCTCAATGGTGACCGGCGCGTCATCGGAGTAACGAAAGCGTATGTTACACGCGTCGGCATCAGTCCATTCCCTACTGAGCTTACTGATGAGACGGCAGACAAACTTCGCGAGAAGGGGGACGAATACGGCACTACTACAGGAAGACCTCGACGGGTAGGTTACCTTGATCTTGTACAACTGCGGCAGGCTGTCCGGGTTCACGGACTCACCGAACTCGCTCTCACAAAACTTGATATCTTGTCGGGATTCAATCCTATTCGCGTCTGTACCGCCTATAAAATAGGGGAACATAATTTTTCAGAAATGCCAGCAAGCCTTGAAAAGATGCGGCAAGCCGAACCTGACTATTCCGGAGTGGAAGGCTGGGACATCAATCCGGAAGATCTTGAGAGATATTGTCAAGGAGGATACGCAAGTCTCCCTGACACCATGCGCCGATATATTGAGTTTATTGAGTCTGAAGTTGACTGCCCCATAACTATCATCTCCCTCGGGCCGGAACGAACCCAAACCGTCATACGCTCAGACAATTGACTTTTACTTCCGAGACGATAGATTTTAACACTCTGTCTCAGGACGAAATTATCTCTACGCTGGCTGATAACGGCATTGCCCTGAAGCCTAAGGAAATACTCAAAATACAGAATGAGATTCTCAAGCGGCCGCCATCGCTGGCAGAATGTGTTCTATGGTCCATTCAGGGTTCAGAGCACTCCTCTTATAAAAGCAGCCGCCCACATCTTAAGCAGTTTGTTACGGACGGCTCAACGGTTGTCCTGGGTGCAAAGGAAGATGCCGGCGTAGTTGCTGTTGCCACCGATAACAAGGGTCAACGCTACTGCGCGGTGATGAGCCATGAATCCCACAACCATCCGTCTCAGATTGTACCTTACGAAGGCGCCGCCACCGGCATCGGCGGAAATGTTCGTGATGTCTGCTGTATGGGGGCGGAAGTAATCGCAGTAGCTGACGGTCTCCGTTTCGGAGATATTAATTCCTCCAAGACCAAATGGATTCACGAGGGCGTCGTTTCCGGAATAGCAGGTTACGGCAATCCCATTGGCGTTCCCAATCTCGGTGGCGACCTCTATTACGATGAGGGGTATAATGATAACTGCCTGGTGACAGTAGTAACGCTGGGAATTGTCCGCGAAGATGAGGTCATCCATTCCTCAGCGCCAGAAAATGCTGATGGTTACGATTTGATCCTCGTGGGCAAACCAACGGACAACAGCGGATTTGGCGGGGCCAGCTTCGCATCACTGGAACTGAACGAGGAAGAGAAAGAATCGAAGAAAGCCGCCGTGCAGGAACCTAATGCATTCCTGGAGCGGCACATTTTGAAAGCCACCTACGCCCTCTTTGATCTCCTCAAGAAACGGGGAGACCTGGACAAGGTGGGGTTTAAGGATCTGGGAGCCGGCGGTATCGCCTGCGCAAGCGTGGAACTCGCCGACAATACAGGATATGGAGCCGAAGTCTTTCTCGATCAGACTCACGTCAGTATGAATCACCTTCATCCGTCCGTCACACTCTGCTCAGAGACACAGGAGCGTTTCATGTGGGTCTCTCACCCGGAACTAACGCCGCTTATTCTCGAACATTATAACAAGACCTTTGACTTCCCTGAAACGTCCAAGGGGGCTGAAGCGAGGGTTATCGGAAGGATTCGAAGTGACGGACAATATGTAGTGCACTCCAACGGAGAGATCATCGTAGATGCACCAGCAAAGCAGGTTACCAAAGGACTTCTCTATAACCGTTCCTACTCCAAACCGGAAGAACATCAGATCGAACCGGACATCCCTGAGCCGAAAGACTACAATGATATTCTTCTTAAGATATTGTCCCACGAGAATGTCGCTTCCCGGCAACCGGTTTTCGAGACTTACGACAAGCAGGTTCAGGGCCGGACTCATGTGGAAAGCGGTGAAGCGGACGCCGGTGTCATTCAGCCGTTCAACAGTGATACTTTCCCTGAAGAAATCCGCTCCGTGGGCCTCGCTCTCTCCACAGATCACAACCCGCGTTACGGCAAGATTGATTCCTACTGGGGAGCAGTTAATGCCGTTGTGGAGTCCATGCGAAATGTGGCTGCTGTGGGAGCGATCCCCGCTGCTATTACTGACTGCCTCTGCTTCGGAAATCCCGAGAAGAAAGATCAGATGGGACAGTTTGCGGAAGCGGCCAGAGGTGTCACGGAGGCGTGCAAGAGGATTCACCTTAAAGATTATCCGGATGAAGCTACTCCTATTATCGCTGGGAATGTTTCTTTCTACAACGAGTCGCGGAACGGTCCCATTCCGCCCAGTCCTGTCATCGCCTGTCTGGGCAAGATGGAAGATGCAGCTCGGGCTGTCACCCCTCACTTCAAGCAGGCAGGTTCTGTCTTGCTGATGGTAGGAGAGCGAAAGGACGAATGTGGCGGGAGCATCTATTACGCGCTTCATGATGAACTGGGAGCCAATGTACCACAACCGGATCTCGTAGAAGTCGAGGCACAAATTCTTGCAATAACCGATACTATCTCTGCTGGTCTTGTTCTGTCCTGTCACGACATCTCCGAAGGCGGCATCGCGGTTACACTGGCTGAGATGAGCTTCCGGAACGGTATTGGGTGTGACGTTTCAATCCCGGGAGAATTGCCGAATGACAAAAAGCTGTTCTGTGAAACCGGTGGATTTGTGCTGGAAATTGCTCACGAGAATTTAGAGGCACTCATGAATATCTTTTTATCACACGGAATTATAGTGACTGAAATTGGCGCAACTACTGGCGAAGCAATTATAAAAATAAACAATGTTGTGGATGTACCAGTTTCAGTAGGGAAAGATGCGTGGGAGAATGGGTTGAGGGAAAAGTTATGATAGTGAATATAGAGAGCCGCCAACCTGCCCGCCTGTCTGTCCTGTCGGTACGACAGGCAGGAATGACATGGTCAGGCGGGGAAACACCGAGAACTACTGAGCTATTTCATTATTCTTTTACAACAAATTCTTCTCCGTGGCTCTCTGTGACCCTCAGTGAACTCTGTGTCCAAACTATAGACACGAAATGACTAAGATTGACTACAAATCAGCTGGAGTTGACATTGATGCCGGGAATGAGGCAGTGGATCGCATCAAGGCTTCTGTTAAGAGTACATTCACCAAAGCTGTGCTGACTGATGTAGGAAGCTTTGGCGGCATGCTAGATCTAAATGAGCTCCTGAAGGACTTTACACACCCAGTGCTTGTACAGAGTATTGACGGTGTAGGAACAAAAATGATCGTAGCTCGGATGATGGGAAAATTCGATACTATTGGTCATGACTTGCTCGCTGCTACGTGTAATGACATTATTGTCCACGGCGCCCACCCGCTTACCTTTCTGGACTACATTGCCAACGATAAGCTGAAACCGGAGATCATTGAAGAAATTGTATCCGGGATGGTTGAGGCCTGCCGTGAGACTGGTGTTTCCCTGGTAGGCGGTGAGACCGCCGAAATGCCGGATACTTATCTCCCCGGCGAGCACGACCTGGTGGGTGTTATTACCGGTGTAGTTGAAAAAGATGAAATAATCACCGGAGGATCTATTGTACACGGTGATGTGGTGTTGGGTCTGCCGTCCAGTGGACTGCATACCAACGGCTACTCTCTGGCCCGAAAGCTCTTCTTTGAAGTAGGCGGCTACACTGCTGATTCTCAAATAGGCGATCTGGAGCAATCTGTTGGTAAGGCATTATTGAAGCCCCACATCAATTATATCAAACATGTGCTCGCGGTGCTGGACTCCGAAATCCCTGTGAGAGGTATAGCACACATTACCGGCGGCGGGTTCGTTGAAAATATCCCCAGGGTCCTGCCTGAGGGCTGCAGCGTTGAAATCCAGAAAGGGACATGGCCAGTATTGCCTGTATTTGATGTAATGCAGTCTATCGGAAACATGGATGAAGGTGAGATGTATCGTACGTTCAATATGGGAATCGGGATGGTATTTATTGTTGATCCAAGCGATAAAGATTTGGTGAAAGATGCGCTGAAAGACTTAACAGATGTTTATGAGATTGGTTCAGTAGTTGAAGGAAATAAGAGTGTTGAATTAAAATAAGGAGTTTTATTTGAACACAGAGTACCACAGAGTAACGCTGAGAGCCACAGAGAAATTAAATAACATAATAAAATCTCCGTGGTACTCCGTGATCCTCCCTGCCCGCCTGCCAGCCCTCCCGAACCTTCGGGATGAGGCAGGCTGGCTCCCGACTTTTCAGGAGGGCAGGCGGGTGTGAACTCTGCCTGTCCGTCCGTAACAAAGTGTAGACGGGTGTCCCTTAACTCTATGGCCAAACAAATGAAAATCGCTATCATCCAATTC
The DNA here is from genome assembly GCA_964534955.1 of uncultured bacterium. Lineage (GTDB taxonomy): Bacteria > Fidelibacterota > Marinisomatia > Marinisomatales > UBA2128 > UBA2128. The sequence goes on along the minus strand of CAZHRR010000123.1, from coordinate 1,944 downwards.
CCGGGAAGTAACTGCGAGCGCGAGACAGCCATAGCCATAAAGCGCGCCGGGATGGAACCTGTAGAATTCCTGTGGAACGAGCCTGAAGAGAAGCTTCTCGAATGCGATGGTTACTTAATCATCGGCGGATTCTCCTATGAAGACCGTTCCCGGGCCGGCATCATTGCCTCACTGGACCCCGTGATGAAAACCGTCAGCGAAGAGGCAAGAAAAGGTAAGCCCGTCCTGGGCATCTGCAACGGGGCACAAATATTGGTAGAAACTGGCCTCGTTCCCGGCTTGCGTAACAATCGTGTAGGCATGGCACTGTCCGGCAATCGTATGGTGAAGAATGGTCATGTCATGGGAACCGGCTACTACAACGTCTGGACAAATGTGCGGCTTTCAGCACCTTCAAACCGCTGTGTCTTTACCCGACATCTCAGACAGGGTAAATGGATCAACATCCCCATAGCTCATGCAGAGGGACGCTTCATGATGAGCGATGAGCTTCTTACCCAGCTCCAGACAAATGATTCAACCATCTTCAAATACTGTACTGAGAATGGCGATATTCTTCCCGATTTCCCGGTGAACCCAAACGGCTCTATGGATAATCTCGCTGCAGTATGCAACAATGAGGGAAACGTCATGGCCATGATGCCGCATCCTGAGCGCTCCATCGCTGGCGATCCTATATTTACCTCCATGCGGGACTATCTGGAAGAGGAAACACAGCTAACTGTATCAACCCTCGATTATGAACCAATTCGCCCGGCACTGGAAACATACCAACCCGGTGAAGATTCAGAAGAACTTATCGTGGATCTCATCATCACTGATAACGAGGCGGTTTCTGTGGAAAATGCTCTACGGCAACGGAATATCTACGTCACTATCGCACGGCAGACTCACTGGGAAGTTACACTCGATTCTGATGCAGGTGAGGATACACTTGATAAGATTATTTCCTCGGGGGAATTATTCAACTCCAACAAGGAATCGCTGGCTAAGAAATCCACCAATGGTGAGTTAGCTCTCTTGGTAAGGTATAAAGACGATCTTCTGGGGCAGCACAAAATGGAGGCTCTACAGGACTGGTTCCACATAGAGGGTATCAAAACAATCAGGAGTGGTGTAATCTGGACTATCAATCCGGATGATGGTTCCGCTGGTGAAGCTTTAGAGAAAGTGCTCCACAGCCACATCCTTTTCAACCCATATTCACACAACTGTTACAGATACGAGTAACCTATGACTGATTACACTGATACCATCAAAGCTAATCTGAACTACTGCCTTACAAAGACAGATTTCTCCGCCGGAACAAAGCACTCAGGAAAAGTCCGCGACCGGTATGAGCTGGAAGACCGGATGATTCTGGTAACCACTGACCGTCAGAGCGCCTTCGACCGAATCCTCGCCGCTATTCCTTTTAAGGGTCAAGTACTGAATCAGACAAGCGCCTGGTGGTTTGAACAGACGAAGGACATTATCCCAAACCATCTGATAGACGTTCCAGATCCCAACGTTACTGTGGCAAAGAAGTGCACGGTTTTTCCAGTGGAGTTTGTAGTTCGAGGCTATATCACCGGAACCACTGACACAGCTCTCTGGACCCACTATTCTCGCGGAGTGCGTAACTACTGCGGGAATGAACTTCCGGAAGGACTTCGCAAGAATCAGAAACTGGCGGTAAACATGCTTACTCCTACTACCAAGTCAGAACATCACGATCGACCTATATCGCCTCAAGAAATCCTGGAAGAAGGACTTATGTCACCTGATGACTGGAAGAAAACCAGCAAAGCGGCTCTGGCGCTCTTCAACTTCGGTCAGGAGACAGCTCAAAAGCACGGACTTATTCTTGTAGACACCAAATATGAATTCGGCAAGGATGAGGATGGTAATATTCTGCTCATTGACGAAATCCAGACACCAGACTCCAGTCGCTGCTGGCTGGCA
>CAZHRR010000122.1:0-7531 GCA_964534955.1 uncultured bacterium | reverse complement strand
ATGAATCCCGAGCATGTGCTGATGTTCGCAAGAAATATTGGGATGAATTTGTATTGTATGAAAATTGTTTTGCCATGAACAAAGCAATAGAAGGTGGGGTAAAGAACTGACCTATTTTTTTCTGTTCGTGCTTTCCAGAATCAGCAATCTGTCTATTTGAAAGATTTATTAGTTCTGTTAATGATGTTTTTTCTACTATTTCGTTGCTTCTCATTGAGCGAATTTACGAATCTGAAATTTCTATAATAATACCAATCACAAAAAAGTTGGATAGACCAAGCTCAGTTGCAGATAAACTGCTTAGCTTGTTGACCATTAACTGTAGCGCTTTGTTAGGTGTCAACACCGGATTCATATCAGAATATCTTCACTTGGGTCAGCGGATCCGACAAGAGTTGAAAAGTGAAAGAAATCCTCCGCTAGTATGTTAGCTTTTTCTCTAAACATATCAATGTCAATTTCCACCAATTCACTGCTAGGAAGGATATTCTCCTCGATCTGTTCACTAAATAGGTCGTACAAGCTGTGCGCAAGATAGTTTCGCTTCAACGTTAAATCATTAAAATGTATTGTGCCATTTCGACTAAGCAGTTGATTGTCCTTCATCAGTTTTACCATACTACCGAGAGTTCGCCGTCGACTTACTTCTTTTAGTCCCCTTCCCTCTAGGTATCTCCTCAGGTTAGTTTCGAGCATACCTGCGGCGAGCATTACTCTCCCGACCCCCTCACAGAACTTAGAATCCTTAAAGAGTAGGTCGAAAAATTGTCGCTTCGGAATAAAGTCAAAGCTCATGGCACCAAACAGTTAATATATGACGAATTAATAATACTCCTATATGAGTGATATTTTGCGTTGATATGTTATTGTCATCTAATTAATTCAATGTTACTGTAGTTCACAGAATAAATCAACACTTTTAGCTACTCCCCATAAAGGTGACTAAATTTGACCATAATGAAATCACGAAGTATCTGCATTATTGGTCCTACTGCTACCGGTAAATCCAGTGTATCAGTTGAGATAGCTAAGTATCTCGGCGGGGAAGTGGTAAGCCTCGATTCTCGACAGATTTACCACTACATGTCTATCGGTACAGCACAGCCTTCGAAAAAGGAAAAGGATGGGATACCTCATCACCTCTATGGAATTCGCGAACCTGATCAGCCTATCTCAGCAGGAGAGTATGGTAATCTCGTAGAAGAGAAGATCGAGGAGATCAAATCACGAGGGAATCTCCCCATTATCTGCGGCGGGAGCGGACTCTACTTTCGTACTCTCACTAAGGGAATATTTGAAGATAGCACGACTGACTTAAAAGTTAGAAAGAAGTTGACAAAACGGCTGGAGAAGGAAGGAGCTGAAGTCCTCTTAGCAGAGCTTGAGAAAGTGGATCCGGTGTACGCTGAGATCGTTCATCCCAATAACCACAAGCGGCTGATCAGAGCATTGGAAATTCTCGAAACGACCGGTTTGCCGCCTACAGAACATTTCCGCCGTCAGGAAGAGGCAAGATCGGATTTTGCTCTATTGTTCGTAATTTACCTCCGTACCGAGATGGAGTGGCTGGAAGATCGCATTTGTCGCCGTACAGATGAGATGCTGGCTGCCGGCTGGGTGGATGAGGTGAAGGCGCTACTTGAGATGGGAATCCCGAGAGATGCGCATCCCATGGACAGTGTGGGATATCGCGAGATTATGACTCATCTTGACGGCGAGATGGAATACGGGGAAATGGTATCGCAAATCAATCTGAAGACTCGTCAGTACGCCAAGAGGCAGCTCGCCTGGTTTGATAAGGAAAAGTCAGACTGTGTGTGCAATATTTCCTCTAATGAAGACCATCAGGAGGCTCCAGGCCATATCGTGAAAATGTATGAACATGGTCGTCACTGAGATTCTGAATTCCCCATAAAAAAGCTAACGGATTCTTCTAACTCACGATATTAAAATACACGGATTTACAAGTAGTGGAGACCTTTTTCCCAAAAACATAGAACACCAATAAGCGATTTATGGTTTAGACAACACCCCAATTCATTGGGGTGATTAAGAAGAAAACGTAAAATGTGCCTAACCGTTTCAACGGTTTATTACTATGTGTTATTCATCCTGTAAGAAACCGCTGAAGCGATTCATGGGATAATGGTTCTCTCCAACCCCCCAAATGTACACAGCATCTCAGCCAGTAGGCGAGCCTATGGCCTGTAGAAATTCGGGGGTTGTTATTAATATCATTAAGTGATTTACCCTATATTTCGGGGGAACTTCAGCGAAAAATACTCTTGAAACTCTCAAAATCTTTTTGAATCGCCCATGAACTGCCTTAAGTTTTCGCCGGTTAATCGGTCCTTTAAACCGTTCCAGTGAGAAGGTAAGGACTGCATCAATTATCTGAAGATGTGTCTGAGGCAATCCTCCCTTCTCAGGGAGGATTTTTTTATGGAAATGAGAGATAAAAAGACAGAAGTCCTGGATCACGATGGTATTGATAAAGCGCTAATGCGTATAGCTCACGAGATTCTTGAGCAGGCAGGCAATCCAGAAAATCTTGCGCTCATCGGTATTCGCACCCGTGGTGAGTATATCGCCACTAGACTGGCAGCTAAGATAAAAGAGATTTCCGGTCACGAAATGTCTATGGGATTTCTGGGAGTAACGTTTTACCGTGATGATTTTCGAGAACGCCTATCTGCACCGAAGGTAAAAGGGACTGACATCTCATTCAGTATTGACGGATTGACGATTATTCTCGCTGATGACGTTCTTTACTCAGGACGTACAGTTCGCGCTGCGCTCTCTGAGATCGTTGACTTTGGCCGGCCTGATCGAGTGATGCTTGCTGTGCTGGTGGACCGGGGTCACAGGGAGATGCCCATAAAGGCCGACTTTGTGGGAAAGAATGTTCCAACTGCAGAGAATGAACATGTTTTTGTCCGACTGGATGAAGTTGATGGTGAGGATAGAGTCTACCTGGAGAAATTTGACTGATGGGATTATTAAAAAACCGGCATCTTTTAGGACTGGCCGGAGTTCCGTGCGAGGACATCCAAACTCTTATAGATACAGCCTTCACTTTCCGGGAGGTTCTTGAACGGCCTATTAAGCGAGTCCCGACACTCCAGGGTAAGACGATTGTGAACCTCTTTTTCGAGCCCTCTACCCGCACTCGTATCTCCTTTGAGCTGGCTCAGAAACGTCTCTCAGCTGATACTGTGAACTTCTCAGCTTCTTCCAGCAGTTTAAAGAAAGGGGAGAGTTTCAAGGATACAGCTCAGAACATCGAAGCTATGAAAATTGACGGCATCGTTATGAGGCATCCCGTTCCCGGAGCCCCACTTCACCTGACGAAGTTTGTGGACGCAATAGTAATCAATGCTGGCGATGGCACGCATGAGCATCCAACGCAGGGATTGCTGGACATGATGAGTCTTCTGGAGAAGTTCGGCAAGCTTGATGGGCTGAAGGTTGCTATCATCGGGGATATCCGGCACAGCCGTGTGGCCATGTCTAATATCATCGGACTGAAAACTATGGGTGCAGAAGTTACTCTGTGCGGACCTCCCACACTCATGCCGGTTGATATCCATGAGCTTGGTGTGAATGTCAATTTCAATATGGACGAAGTTCTACAGTGGGCAGATGCCGTGAATATTCTTCGCATTCAACGAGAACGGCAGGGGGTACACTATATCCCATCGATCAGGGAATACCGTTCTCTTTACGGAATTACGAGGGAGCGAGTTGAAACACTGGACAAGGAGTTGACCATTATGCATCCTGGTCCCATGAATCGAGGCGTAGAGATCGACAGTGATGTGGCTGACAGTGAAAATGCCATTATTCTGGATCAGGTACTGAATGGTGTAGCAATCCGAATGTCGGTAATGTTTCACTTGCTTGGAGAAAAACAAGTGGCAGCAAAGGCGTGAAACAGGACGCTGACTTCCACATCGGTCACCGATGGATGGATTGTGAGATGGAATGATGAAAACCAAACGACTTAGCAGATTACTAAAGATTTCCAACTGCACGGTACTCGATCCTTTTGCTGAAAAGGAATTTGGCGGCGAAATCCTTTTGAAGAACGGAAAGATTGAGGAAGTGGGAAAAAGTATACCGGCTGATGGAGCTGAGGTTCTGGATGCAGAAGGAGCAGTAGTGACTCACGGTTTTTGTGATATTCACGCTCATTTCCGCGAGCCGGGCAGGGAAGACAAGGAGACTCTTGCCACTGGCTCCAGCGCCGCACTGGCAGGCGGTTTTACAACGGTATGTGTTATGCCCAACACTAATCCGCCGCTGGACAGTCCTGAATCTATCCGCTTCGTAGCCGAAAAAGCTGAGGATCTTCCCGTCAAATTGTATCCCATCGGAGCTGTAACTGTCGGTCAGGATGGGAAAGAGATGACGGAAATGGGGGAGATGGTAAAAGCGGGAGCCGTAGCTTTTTCCGATGATGGCATTCCTATCTCAGACAGTGAGGTCATGCGTCTGGCTTTGGAGTATGGAAGACAGTTTGGAGTTCCCATCATCAATCATGCAGAGGATGTAAACCTGCGCGGCAGGGGGCAGATGAACGAGGGACGGTGGTCCACCCGGCTGGGACTGGACGGCATCCCTGATGTGAGTGAATCGGTGATGGTGGAACGGGATCTTCAAGTAGCTGGGTATACCAAAGGGATACTTCATATTCCTCACGTGAGTACGGCTAAGTCAGTCAATGCCATCCGTAAAGCAAAGGAACTGGGAGTCAATGTTACCGCTGAAGTTACACCGCATCACCTCTATTTTAACGATTCAGCGTTACAAACCTATAATACCAATCTGAAAGTAGCACCACCCATCCGCAGCGAAGCCGATCGGGATGCCATGATTGCAGCTATCGCAGACGGAACCATTGACTGCATCGCTACCGACCACGCTCCCCACACGGTGGAAGAGAAGGAGAGCCCATTCGAATGGGCGCCTTGCGGAATGATCGGACTTGAGAGCGCTTTCGGGGCTGTCTGGAAAGTACTTTCTGGGAATAAGGTATCACTCCTCGATATCGTTAGAAAATTGACTGTTTTTCCCCGGCAAATCATGGGATTTGAAGCTGACATTTTCACCAAAGGTACAGAAGCTGAACTTGTCTTTCTGAATCCCGATCGAGAGTGGACATTTGGGCTTGAGCACATCCGTTCTAAATCGAGGAATTCACCCTTTGTAGGTGAGGAGTTGAAGGGGGAAGTGGTTTCAGTGGTATCCAGACGTCAATTCGTTACTTTATAATTTACTTCTGCAAGTAATGCGCTCCAGTATTGGATAGTTCCGTGAGAGCTATTATTACATCCAGAGATCAAAAATACCGGGAAAATTTCACTAGCAGTTTTGCTGAGTAAGTTCGTTAAGTCTCTTACGTAAATTTTTATTAGCATCCTCCTTCGGGAGCTTTCTTTTTCTTTCTTCGTGAAATTGTAGGTTTCTTGGCTTTAGTCTCCACTTTTGCTTCAGTTTTGACTGTTTCACCTCCAAAGAATTGACTGGCTCCTTTCCGGAATTCGTAACGAGCTATTTCATCGTCTGGAGAGCTGGTTGAGGGCGCCTTAGGATTGCGAATAGTTTCCATCCAGTAGTTCAGTCCGCCCTGGAGAACGTGGTTATTCTCGTAACCCAATTGTCGAAGAATCATCCACGCTTGATGGGATTTTGTACTCCCATTGGAATAGAGTATATTGATCTTGACGGCTTGATCCAGATAGTCAACATACTCTTCGTTCAGAATGTCAACAGCCGGAATATTGATGGCGTTATGCAGGGAGTATTTTTTATACTCGTCGGGAGTTCTTACATCTATAAGCTGTATTGAAGGATCGTTGGAGATAATCCAATGTGCCAGATCGTCCGGCGAAATAAACTCAGTCCCTGAGCGGATCTCATTTACCATCTCAGATGCAGTCAATCTGTAAGGTTTGATAGTGTTTTCAGGCACCATGGCAATCACCAGACCGAGAATCAGAACTAAAGTAGTTAGAATGACTCTGGGGTTTACGTTTAAGATTTCTTTCATAGTTTGCCTCTACGTTATTATTAATATTCTTCCTGAGGGAATTTTTTCTCAGCTATTTCTGCTACCCAAAACATCATAACAGCTGCAGTGATAACAAATAGCGCAAGCATTCCAGATGAGATACCCAATATGTCAAACAGTTTTGGTGCGCCAATGTAGCTGCTCATGTAAAAGTCTTTTATAACCGGATATAGTTCGGCAAATCCGAAAATGCCGATGAAAATACCTCCCACGAAAACCATGGCATCCATTTTCCCGATGGCAGCTGCGCAAACGCTTGTTCCCGGACAGAAACCACCGATGATAAAGCCGGCACCCATGATGATACCGCCCACTATAGCCGGCCAAAGATAGGTGGGATTTACGTAGACCAGATTCAAGTCAATCTTATCAAACAGACTGAGATAGAGCAGTCCCAGCATACCGGTAACTGCAGCGGTGAAAAAGACTTTCAAGACGACGGCATCATAACCGTAGAAAACACCTGCCAGTTTCCGGCTGGAAGAGAACCCTGCCTGTTCCAGTACGAATCCGAATCCGATACCAACGACGAAAGCGATGAGAAAATTCCAACCCTCTCCAATTACTTCTTGCGGTACTAATGGTCCCATAATTATCTCCCTAGCCACCAAGGCACTAAGGCACCAAGGTGATCTTTAGTTATTTTTTTAGCCACAAAGGCAACAAAGTACGAAGAACAAGAAAAGATAGAGTCTTGTTCAAGTCCCCACTGTAGCAAATCTTCTGAATCACTATTTCTATATCTCTTTATGATTTTTCCGCAGGACTCTGTGAGGAAACTTAGTGGCATCATTTAAATCCAGTTTTTCCTGAAGAAATATGCCAGTGCAAATGCAGTTCCAAAAATCGCCATCATCGTAACGAAACCTGCTAATGAAAGGACAGCCATTCCAGTAAGAGCAGCGCCGCTGGTGCATCCTCGTCCAAGCTGGCTTCCAAAGCCGAAGAGGAGTCCGCCTATACCGGCGAGAATCAAACGCTTCTTGGATGTAATTTTTGGCGAGTGTTCTACCTTCAATTTTAACCTGCCGGCTAAAGCTCCTGAGATGAATCCACCAACCAATACTCCCAGCATTTCATAGACAAGCCAGGAATTGAGCGGATTTTTTCCACCAGCAGTATATTTGCTATAGAGTCCGGATTGGTTGGCGTGCTCAGGAGCCACTGCGTCAACAGTTGTTACCACAAGGCTCTTTACGGCACCGCTGGCACCAAGTCCTCGACCGGAAAAATAAAATGCAGCCAAAAGAACAAGACCCAGCAAAACACCGGCTAAATATGGATTCATGTATTTTGTTTTCATCTGAAAAGTCCTTCTTTCATATTAATAGAGCCATCTGCTTGCTTGTCCAGCTTCAATTAATATCAAACGCAGCAAGAGTCCACCTAACAAAACAAGCAAGTATGGAATAGCTACGTGAATTTTCCAATTCTTTAGATTTATTATTTGTAGAATAG
>CAZHRR010000121.1:0-7764 GCA_964534955.1 uncultured bacterium | reverse complement strand
CACATGGAGTCCTTTTTCTGAGGGAGATGGATGTTGATTCCTTCCTGGGAGAAGCTCGACGGCTGGAAGAATCCATGGAAAGGCAGATAGCATAGAGTTGATGTATTTTCCAGAAGTATTTCACCTGTTGCCATTCCATTGCAGTCGTTCTATATTTATCCGCGTTATAGTCTGCGTAATTCTATGAAACCACTCGTGAACATCATTCGGAAAAATCCGCTTCATCTGATTATTTCTGTGCTATCTCTTTCGTCGCTTTTGCTGGCCAGTACTACAGGGAAAATCGCCGGCAGGGTGACTGACCGTGAAACCGGCGAACCTCTGATGGGCGTAAATGTGGTATTGGTTGGTACAGAGTTGGGAGCGGCTACAGATACAGAAGGTCGCTACACAATTCTTAATGTTCCACCCGGTACCCGTTCGGTTACTGCCTCAATGATTGGTTATAATCCAATGACCATAGGCAATGTCCTGGTCAAGACCGACATGACTTCCCGTATCGATTTCGAACTAACGGAGGGCTCACTTGAAGGCCAGGTTGTGACTGTGACAGCAGAACGACCCATGGTAGAAGCCGACCTTACATCCAGCAAAGCGGTCATCACCTCTGAGGAGATAGCCTTACTCCCGGCTGAAAGCTTCCAAGCTCTACTGGAGACGAAGGCGGGAGTGACACAAGGTGCCGGCGGAGAGATTCATATTCGCGGAGGCCGCACCAGCGAGGTCCTCTATATGATCGATGGTATTCCGGTAATTAACCCATTCAGCAGCGGACTGGGAATCGGGATCGCCACAAGTATGATCCAGGAACTTACGCTTATCTCCGGAACATTTAATGCTGAGTACGGGAAAGCCATGAGCGGGATTGTTAATCTTGTGACCAAAGAAGGTGCGGATAGATTCAGTGGTGAGTTAATAACATACTCTGGAGACCTCTTCCCCAATGAGAATTTCCTAAACACTGAGCGAGCACCTAATTTCCTGAACTTGGATGAGATTGATCCACTGAACTTTACACGGACTGACTTTTCCCTTAGCGGACCACTTCCTATCTTCGGCGGTTCTTTCCTCGGCTCTGCCAGTCTGAAAGGGAGCAAAGGGTGGCTCTACGGCATCCGCGAACACAACACTATTGATTATGGTATTTTCGTTGGAGATGACTGGCTTATCATTTCTACTGGAGACAACGAAGTTGTACCCATGAATCCCAGTAGGTCGTGGAACCTGATGGGAAAGATGACTTTCCGCCCATTGAAAACATTGAAGCTGATGTACCAATATACAGGCAGCGGCGGCGAATATCAGAAATACAGCTCGGTAGCAGATGGCCATCGCTTTAAGTATAATCCCGATGGTAACTATCATCACATATACGAGAACAACATGCACGCCTTCCATCTAACACATTCCTTATCCCCTAAAACTTTTTATACCGTCAAATTTTCCCAGAAAGACAGTGATGCTGCCCAGTACGTACATGAGTTGAAGGTACCGTATGAGTGGAATGAGGATATAAACGGAAACGGAGAAATTGATCTCATCGGCGGGAGTATCTCTGAAGATTTGAATGGAAACGATTCACTTGAGACTCTCACCATAGATTGGGATTTTCTGGCAGAATACGGAGCATTCATTCCGAACCCCACATGGTACACGCTTTTTATTGATACTCTCTGGGTGGGGGACTCTGTTGCCATCGCAGTTAATGACACTTTTGATATTCCTAATTATGTTCGGCCGGAGAACCGGACGATTATCCCGAGCTACCACTTTTATTTCGGCGGTACGGGATTGGGCTATTACCTGAGCGATTCACGTACTCAGACACTGAAATTTGACCTCACAAGTCAGATAGTACATTCTCATGAGTTAAAACTCGGGTTTGAAGCGACCCGCTACTCGCTCCACTCAAATAGTATCTCTATTGAACTAAGCAACCGGACGGAAGACATGCCTTATATCCAGTCTACTTCTTCTACTGGACACGATGAGTACACGCGGGAGCCAGTGGAATTTGCCGCCTACTTTCAGGACAAGATAGAGCTCAAGGATATGGTTATGCAGTTGGGTATCAGGTACGACTACTTCGATTCAAGAGACAGCATATTTACGGATAAGGAGCATCCGGCTGATTCGAAAAAATTGGCGGCAACTCCCAAGTGGCAGATAAGCCCCCGGCTGGGTGTCTCTTTCCCTATTACGGATGCGGGTTACATCCACTTTTCTTATGGGCACTTCTTCCAGATACCTCCGTTCAAATATCTTTACCGCAATCCGGATTTGGAGGTGAAATCGGGAAGTCTGACACGGATTGGTAATCCTGATCTGAAACCTCAGAAAACTGTAATCTATGAACTAGGTCTACAGCAGCAGTTATCAGAAAGTGCTGCCATCGATATCACCATGTTCTACAGGGATATCATGAACTGGCTGTCCTCAGAATATAATTTTATCAACAACTCCTTCCGCTACACTCGTTATGTGAACGAAGACTACGGTAATGTACGAGGTGTTACTGCTGCACTCAAAATTCGCCCTAGTACCAGTTTTTCAGCTAATCTTGATTATACTTTTCAAATTGCCCAGGGAAACGCATCATCCCCAGATGCCAAGTACTATGACAATCTGAGCGATCCGCCGCAGGAAAGTGAGAAACAGGTAGTATTCCTGAGCTGGGACGTATCTCACTCACTGAATGGTACGTTAACGTGGAGAAATCCCGGAAAGTGGGGTATCAGTGTCATCAATAAATATTCTACCGGACTGCCTTATACTCCCCAGTACCAGGGTCAGAGGGAAGCGGAGGAGAACAGCGGCCGTAAGCCGTATCGCTTTACATCAGATATGGAGATGCATTACTTTGTGACTAGGTGGAAGGGAGCCGCTTTGCAGTTTTTCATGAAGACGTACAATCTGTTCGATATTAGGAATGAGAAATATGTTTACAATGATACCGGGCGGGCTGGCTACTCTCTGATTCCTACTTATGCAGGTCAGTCGCTGGAAGACCACGCCGGGGAAATTGGTGTACATACATTGGACGACTACCTGACCCGTCCTGATTATTATTCGCAGCCACGGCAAATAAGGGTTGGAGTAAAGGCGACTTTCTGATGAAACGATACGGCTCAATTGTGCTTCTTCTGGTTTTTGCAGTCTCCACTGTTCAGGCGGTGTCCATCTGGGGTAAGGACAGTTTCCAAAAGGGATCCATCAAGGAGTGGCCACAGTGGAAGGTAGAGGCTTTCTATCGTGAGATGGCAGCCCGTCGGGCACAGGATCTGGAGCGACCCATTCGCCGCAGTAATATCATCTCCGGCAATCAGATACGAACGTTGATCTTCGATTTTGGGTCTATCGGTGCACCGGGCAGGGAACCATCATTAGAATGGCCTGTCTACAGCGCACACGGCTATGGTTACGAGTTTGGGCCGCTGGTGGGTGTAGAAGTGCCTATTGATTCAAACGGTCATTTTTTACCCTACATAGATGACGGAACAGGTGTAATGGTGGTAGATACAGGGAACCCAGTGTTTGATACCACTTTCTATATTATCTCCGATGGATTGATTGACGGCGGGGCAGCTGGGGACAGTGAGGAACTCGACCCTGGGTCTGGGTTGCCGTGGGGTTGGGAACCAATAGAAGGTTTTGCAAATCCTGATTCTGATGCTGTAGCGGTTCTAAGCAGTCCGGGCACATGGCCGCCGGAATGGAACGCCTGGCCGGGGACTTACCAGGTGGGAGCCTCCACAGCGGATGAGGCCTCCATGTATGTTATGGATGATCGTTTCAACCAGGAGTTTGCCTTCTATCCCTTCCCGGAAGATCACGACATCGGCGGCATGGGGCTGCGGGTAGAAGTACGAATTTACCAATGGTCAAATCCCCTTGCTAACGACGCCATCTTCTTCGTTTACGAGATTACCAACACCAGCAATAACGACTATGAGAAAGTGGTTTTTGGTATGTTTGGTGATCCCCACATTGGCGGAAGCAATGACTACAGTGATGACTGGGCTAACTTCGACAAAAACGTCAACATGGTTTACGGTTATGATGCCGACGAGACTGGTCAATGGGGAGGCGCAACAGGATACCTCGGGTATAAGTTTCTGGAAAGTCCCGGGAACGCCTACGACGGAATTGATAACGATGGTGACGGCATGATCGATGAGAGTATGTTCAACGGCATTGATGACGACAATGACTGGGATCCGGAGCGGGATGATGTAGGGATAGACGGTATCGGTCCTGATGATCCTTCATATCCCGGGCCTGATGAAGGTGAGGCAGATGGTATCCCTAATGCGGGAGACCCTCTGGACCCGCTACGCCCGGGAGAACCGAACTTCGAAACCAATGACCTGGACGAAGCCGACCAGATAGGACTTACGAGTTTCAATGCCTACCAATACGGTACCGATATGATCCGGAATGATCTCTCTATCTGGAATCGGATGCGACCCTATACGCTTGTGGGAGAGGATAACGCATTTACAGACATTGCCCAGAACGCCGATAACATTTTCCTCTATGGTTCCGGCTACTTCCCACTCCGTGCTGGTGATACTCAGCGTTTTTCTGTGGCATTACTGATGGGTGAGGACGAGGGAGACCTCTTTCACACAGCAGAGATCGTGCAGAAGATTTACGACAGCGGCTACAGCTTCGCCAAAGCTCCCAACAAACCAGTGGCTTCAGCTGTCTCCGGGGATAGAGAGGTAGTCATCTACTGGGATGATTCAGCTGAAAATTCCTGGGATCCTGCCTACGGCTACGACTTCGAGGGCTATTCTATCTACCGCTCTACAGATCCCGGCTTTAACGAAGTGTACACAATCACCGATATGTTCGGCAACAGTGTCCTGTGGGAACCGTTAGTACGTTTCGACCTTGTAGACGGCATTCAGGGAGAGAGTGCAGTGGGAATCAGCGGGATGCACTTCGATCTGGGATCTGAAACTGGTCTTGTCCATTCTTTCCGTGATTCTACGGTGTACAACGGGATTACCTATTACTATGCTGTTGTTTCATATGACTATGGCGATACTACAGGTCAGGTTGAAATCCCACCTTCTGAATGTACCAAAACAATCCTGAAGGATGCTTATTCAGGGGTGGTAACTACTGATGTAAATACAATCGTCGTTACACCTAATGCCCCTTCACCGGGAGTAATCGAACCGGAATTGACGGAACTTGATCATGTGAGCGGACCGGGGACAGGAGATATAGAACTGGAAATCATGGATGCCACAAGAATACGGGATAATGTAACCTACACCCTTTCATTTTCTGACACTTCCCTTGCCGCTGAAGATACGCTACTGAACGTACTAGACGAGACTGTGTACCTGGATACCTTTGAGCTGGAACCGGGGGACTGGTACACGCTGCCTCATAATCACATAGACAAGCAGAGTTTTGTTTTAGCAACTGCTGAAGGGACTGAGCTGGTCTTGGGTGCACACTACGAACTAAACACCCTCCTTGGGAAGGTGCATGTCTTTGATAATAGTTTCAACGGAACCGCTGTAACGTTTGTTACCGAGTATCAATATTATCCCATCTGGAAAAGTTTTTATTTTGCCGGTGAGGACGCCAATCCGGTGTTTGACGGTGTCCGGGTTTACGTGACTGATCAAGTTGTGGATCTGGATCACGAAAATATCGGCTGGATAGAGGGTGAGTCAAACTGGGATTATACACACGATGTGTGGGATGCCGGCACCAGTAATCAGGGGTTCAAATATCCTCACGACTATCTTGTCGTTTTCGATTCCATAAACGTGGCTACATCCCTCAACGGTAAGGATGTACCGTTCTACATCCTTGATGTTACAGACCCCGAGAATGTTGACACAGCTGCATTCTATGTGGCGAGCGAACCGTTTGACTTTGATGGCGATAAAATAGGAATTTTCTCAGAACCTGTCATGTCAGTAGATACAAAAACGTGGGAGATTATTTTCAATATGCCGGATACAACCGGAGGTGTTGCGGCTTTGGAACCGACACTGGGTGATATTTTCCAGCTGAAGACCAATAAACCGTTTAGTCCACTGGATGTGTATGAGTTTACCACTGTGGCGGCATCGTGGGATAGGGACGAAGCCAAGAGCAAACTGGACGAAATCGCTGTGGTGCCGAACCCGTACGTGGCGACGGCTATCTGGGAACCCAGTAGCGGTTTTGCCACCGGAAGCAGGGGCGAAAGACGGATTTCCTTTATCAAGCTCCCGCCGGAGTGTACCATCAGGATTTTCACTATCGTAGGTGAGTTAGTGGATACCATCGAGCACAGTCATGCATCTGACTTCTGGGATGGTTCCGAGACCTGGGATTTGCTGTCTAAGGACAACATGGAGATCGCCTTCGGAGTGTACGTCTACCATGTGGAGGCACCGGGAGTTGGAGAAAAGATAGGTAAGTTTGCACTGATCAAATGAGAGTGAAACGCAAAACATACTCTTCAGTGCTTTGGTTGATTCCCGCAATTTTGCTAACAGGACAGCTTATTGCTCAACCTACAACGAAAGTTGGTACTACAGCCGCTCAGTTCTTGAAGATGGGGGTTCACCCTCGTGGCGTTGCCATGGGTGAAGCGTTTGTGGGTCTGGGCGACGATATCTCTGCTCTGTTCTGGAATCCGGCAGGTATTGCCCGATCAAATAACAGGGAACTTTCTTTCAGTCATTCTAACTGGTTTGCTGATATTGGTTTCTATTACGCTGCGGTATCGGCATCACTGGGACGAAGTGGAAATATTGGTCTTGCTGTTACGCACGTTGACTACGGCGAAATGGATATCCGGACAGAGAAACAGCAAGACGGTACCGGTGAGCGTTTCAGCGCCGGAGATATATCGATGGCCTTGAGCTACGCCCGTAACCTGACAGACCGTTTTTCCATTGGCGGCAGTGTTAAGTATATACAGCAGCAGATCTGGCATATGACAGCTCCCAGCATGGCTGTTGATCTGGGAGTTCTCTTCATTACCCAGTTCAAGGATATTCGTTTGGGGATGAGCATTACTAACTTTGGATTGGATATGACGCTCCGTGGCCGGAACACCCGTGTTACCCATGACCCTGATCCGACCATGGAAGGAAACAATGATCAGATCAATGCCCATTACGAACTCGATTCATGGCCGCTGCCTTTATCGTTCCGTGTAGGCATTGCCGGGAATATAATTAATTCCCGCTCGCTTCGGTGGTTGTTCGCAATAGATGCCCTCCATCCAAATGACAACTCAGAATATGTTAATCTGGGAACAGAAGTAGGATTTTCAAATACGTTATTTATTCGAGCCGGCTTCCGGACACTATTTGTTGTGGACCGGGAGGGAGGTCCTACCCTTGGCGCTGGTATCCGCTGGCCTCTGGCGCCCGGCGTAAAGATAAAGGTGGATTACTCCTGGGCCGATTATGGCCTCCTCCACAATACTCAGAGATTAGCTCTCAGTGTCGAGTATTAGAATCCCTATTTCAGTAGAGTAAACTTCCGGGCGGGGCAGTTTTATTTATCGTCATATTATTAATCGTAGTGACAACAGGAGCGTAGTTTTACGATAGTGTAGAGTAAGTATAGAGTGAATGAAATGTAGATGGGCAGCCTCACCTTTTACAGGTGAGATAGATTTTTATTTCGCCATTTTCTTTGGCGCAAAGAAAACGGCTGCTCCGGAGCTCCTATGGAGCAAAAGAAACAGCCGCCCGTCTACACTCACTCTACACTATCGTTACGAGTAACAGGTTC
>CAZHRR010000120.1:0-7799 GCA_964534955.1 uncultured bacterium | reverse complement strand
GCTTAACATTTGCGGTGGATGCGAAGTAGCTATTCTTGACTTAGGAGAGAAGCTCCTCGATCTGCTTCCTTCTCTTGAATTTGTCCATATACCTGTTTTGATGGATCACAAGTACTTTGGACAGACAGGTGAAAAGGACGAGCTGGAGATTCCTGATGCCGATGTAGGAATGATTTCCGGCGGTGTAAGGAATGAGAAGGAAAGACATGTGGCTGAGGAAATGAGGAAGAAATGCAAGACACTCATAGCTCTAGGATCATGTGCGTGTTATGGAGGGATTCCTGCACTGGCGAACATGTACAGCGTGGAAGATCTTCTGGACAAGGTCTACCGGGATTCAGTATCTACAGAGTCCGGTGACACTCCATCTGAAGATATCCCCCCGCTCACGGACAAGGTCTATGCTGTCAGTGAGGTCGTTGATGTGGATTTGCTGATTCCAGGCTGTCCCATAAATCCGGCGATAATACTGGAAGCCTTGACATGCCTGCTGGAGGGTAAGCCTTTCGAACTGCCCGAGAGAAGTGTCTGTGATGATTGCCCAACGATCCGTAAAGAAAAGGGTGACGTCGGTCTGAAACGACACTTGCAGGATGCAGAGTTTACACCTGGAGAGTATGACACCATGAGATGCTTCAATGAACAGGGTATACTCTGCTTGGGGCCGGTTACGAAATCCGGATGTGGGAAACAGTTCAATGGAGACGGACAATCCGTTCCCCGATGTGTCAAGGGTTATATGCCTTGCCGCGGTTGTTTCGGTCCAATAAGAGAAAGCTCCAGACCTATGATTGACATGATAACCGCACTGTCAAGTGTAGGACTCGATGCAAAACTTGTTGACGACAGGCGGGCATTACTGAACAGGTATATAGGTGGACAAAATCGCCTGAGACCCTTGCCAACTGCAGGAAGGAGGTGATGGAAATGGGTGAACGAATAGTCATACAGCCGGTCTCACGGATAGAAGGTCATGCTAAGATAGCAATCCAGCTTGATGATATGGGTAATGTGGCTGATACAAAGGTGAACGTTGTGGAACTCAGAGGGTTTGAGAAGTTCTGCATCGGTCGCCCAGTGGAAGAACTCCCCAGAATCGTGACGAGTATCTGTGGAGTATGCCCATGGTCACACCATCTGGC
Organism: uncultured bacterium; assembly: GCA_964534955.1. GTDB lineage: Bacteria > Fidelibacterota > Marinisomatia > Marinisomatales > UBA2128 > UBA2128. Next base: position 6,657 of record CAZHRR010000120.1, on the reverse strand, counting down.
TTCAGCCAAGGCTAATGACGCTGTCTTTGGCGTTGAGCCTGCCCCTGCAGGGAAGAAACTACGTGACCTCTGCAACAGCATTGCCTATACGGAAGAGCATATCCTGCACTTCTTCTTCCTGTCAGGTCCTGATTTTGTAATGGGGCCTGATGCGGATTATTCCGTGAGGAATGTGATAGGTATTGCACAGAGTAATCCTGAGATTGGGCAGAAGGTTGTCCGCAATCGTCATCTGGGCACGCAGATGCTTGAGATTGTGTCCGGGAAATCGATTCATCCGGTGACCGCAGTAGCTGGCGGATTCAGCAAGCCGTTAACCGAACCGGAACGGGTGAAGGTTCTCGCTATGGCAGAGGAGGTGTTGGAGTTCGCTAAGTTCTCCATCTCTTTCGCTAAGGAGAGTATTTTCCCGAAGTACCTGGATACGGTTAAGACACTGGGCGTTATCGATACAGGTTTCCTGGGTACGGTTTCAGATGACGGAGCGCTGAACGTTTACGATGGCAAGCTCAGGCTCATGAAACCGGACGGGACCTACGAGGACTTTGCATATGAACAGTACACTGATTACATCTCAGAGAGGATACAAGATTGGTCCTATCTGAAATTCCCATATGCTAAGTCTTGGGGTGACGGATTCTCGATGGATATCAATGAACCGAAAGGGATCTACCGGACGAATTCATTGGCGAGAATCAACGTAGCAGATAAGATGTCAACTCCATTAGCTCAGAAGGAATTCGAAGAGTTCCGGTCCCAGTTTGGCCGCCCGGCCCAGTTGACACTGCTGTATCATTGGGCAAGGTTGATTGAACTGCTGTACAATGCTGAACATGCTGTGGAACTCCTGAATGATCCTGAGATCACCAGCAGGGAAACAAGAGTCCCAGTGACCCCGAGAGCTGCAAGAGGTGTAGGGTGCGTGGAAGCACCTCGAGGTACCCTCATTCATGACTACGAAACGGATGATAAGGGTATGGTCACAAACGTCAACCTGATCGTTGGGACAACTCACAACAACGCTCCCATCAATATGTCCGTAAATCAGGCTGCGAAGACCCTAATCAAAGACGGTAATTACGACGAGGGTATACTGAACCAGGTCGAGATGGCCATTCGGGCTTACGACCCCTGCCTATCTTGCGCTACTCACAGCTTGGATGGCAGCATTGCAGTACGTGTTGACATACTGGATGCGAACGGAAATCTGAAAGACTCCTTCAAGAACTAGTTACTGGGTCTTTCAACGGAGGCATGTAAGTGTGAAATTCCCTCAGAAGGGGATGAGAGAGAGGTATGCTCAATAAGGAAGGTATACTACTTTTTGAGCAAACGTGAATATGACCGACTATTGGAATAGCGAAGTGTTGGTTTTGGGGTGCGGTAACATCTTGTTTGGCGATGATGGATTCGGTCCCGAAGTGGTGGAGAATCTAAAGGAAAACTACGAGATTCCACCTGATGCCTCTGTAATAAATGCTGGTTTGAGTGCAAGAGAAATATTGTTTCCTCTTGTCATCAGTGAAAGGCGACCAAAGAAGATTGTAATTGTGGATGCAATGGATGTAGGCAGAGAACCAGGAGAGATATTTGAGCTTGATGTATCTGATATTCCCGAAAAGAAGATCGATGATTTCTCCATGCATCAATTGCCCACATCCAATCTTCTGAGGGAGTTAAAGAACATGTGCGGTGTCGATGTACAGATCATCTCGATTCAAGTACAGCATATCCCTGATGAGGTTTCCCCAGGCCTGACAAAAGTTATTAGAGAATCAATCCCAGCCGTATGCGAGAAAATAATATCTTCTATGAAAGAGGAGATAGGCATATCTGAAGATTGGAGTCAGAACTCCCACTTTGAAAACAGGTCTCGGCAAGGAGACTCTATGTGATTTCCTTAGTTTACTCGAGATTGTGTTATCAGAGGATGTTTATATAGGGAGGCGGATGTTGTGGAGAGCTTGCTCTCTGGATTAGCGTTGCTGGAGATACTGAGTGGCTTCGGGAAAGCCGTGATTCTCGATGCCATTCTCACCGGCGACTGTCCCCCCGGTGAGATTCATTAGTATCTCCAGCGAATCTTGACGCTTTTCTAACTCCGCCTCCCTAATATTTTTTAGTATTTGAGCCTGGCACGGTTGCAGATTATAACTGTTGATGTGAATAGTCCCTGATACCGAAGTTCTTTTCATGTCAAATAGCGTTTCAAGTTCAGATATTTACCAGCTTCGTGTCACAATCAGAGGAGCTGTCCAAGGTGTAGGTTTCCGACCTCACATTTACCGTTTAGCTGCTGAATTAGATCTCTCCGGTTGGGTTGTTAACTCTTCTCAAGGAGTATTCATCGAAGTGGAAGGTACAAGCCATAAACTTCGTATGTTCCTCCTGAGAGTTGAGTCTGAAAAGCCGCCGCGATCCTTTATCCAGAGTCTGGAGTCAGCATATCTCGATCCTGTGGGCTACGATACTTTTGAAATCAGGGAGAGCGACTCTACCGGGGAAACTACAGCTATTGTTCTTCCTGATATTGCCACCTGCCCGGATTGTCTGGATGAAGTCTTCGATCCTGGTGATCGCCGCTACCGCTATCCTTTCACTAATTGCACTAATTGCGGTCCGCGCTACAGTATTATTAAGGGTTTGCCGTATGACCGCCCTAAGACGACCATGAGGGCATTCGTCATGTGCCGAGCGTGTCAGGAGGAATATGACAATCCCCTCGACCGTCGTTTCCACGCTCAGCCTAACGCCTGTCCCGAATGTGGACCGGGTCTGAAGTTGTGGGATAGAGACGGAAATGTTCTATCGGAACGGGATGATGCCTTACTGGCTGCTTGTGATGCTGTCCGGGATGGGCTGATAGTGGCTGTGAAAGGATTGGGCGGGTTTCACCTGATAGCGGATGCAAGGAAAGATTCAGTTATCAAGGAACTCCGCCGAAAGAAGGGACGAGAGGAAAAGCCGTTTGCCCTTATGTACCCGAATTTAGAAGCCGTTAATGAGACCTGTATTATTTCTGATCTGGAAGAACGGCTTTTGCTGTCACCGGAATCGCCCATAGTTCTGCTCAGGCGGAAGGATGGGGAAAATCCATCCATCTCACAATCTGCAGCACCCAATAATCCTTATCTCGGTATCATGCTGCCTTACACACCGTTGCATCACCTGATGATGCTCGAACTGGGTTTCCCGGTTGTGGCTACCAGCGGTAATCTGTCTGATGAGCCAATCTGCATTGATGAGCGGGAAGCAGTGGAGCGATTGTCAGGGATCGCAGACCTCTTCCTGATACACAACAGGCCTATCTTCAGGCATGTGGATGATTCCATTGTGAGAGTTATGATGGATCGTGAACTGGTCTTGAGGAGAGCCAGAGGCTTATCACCTCTTCCCGTGCCTCTGGCTGATGCATCGAAAGCGTTTCTGGCAGTGGGAGGGCATCTGAAGAACACGGTAGCTATTGCCGTTGATGGTCAGGCGTTTGTGAGTCAGCACATCGGCGATCTGGAGACGGCTGAGGCAATGCGGGCGTTCGACGGAGTGATTGACAGTTTGTCTGAATTGTACAATTTCAAAGCAGAGGAGGTTGTTCGGGACTTGCACCCTGACTACCTTTCCAGCAAACGGGCGGCAGAATTATCCACAGAACCAGTGACAGTACAGCATCACTATGCTCACGTTCTTGCCTGCATGGCGGAAAACGGATTGCAGCCCCCAGTCCTGGGCGTGGCGTGGGACGGGACAGGTTATGGTCTTGATGGTACAGTTTGGGGCGGGGAGTTCCTGATGATCCAGGAGGACGGATTTAAGCGATATGCACATCTAAGTTCTTTCCGCTTACCCGGAGGTGAAAAAGCTATCAGGGAACCCAGGCGGTCAGCATTGGGACTTCTTTATGAACTGTATGGTGAAGATACCTTTGACAAAAACAAATTGGCTCCGCTTCATGCGTTTGATCGAAAAGAGCTTAAGATTATCAAAAACATGATTACCGGTGGAGTGAACACTCCTGTGACCACAAGCGCGGGGAGGCTCTTTGATGCTGTGGCATCGATTCTGGATATTCGGCAGATTATCCGATATGAGGGACAGGCGGCCATGGAGCTGGAATTCAGTCTGGATGAGAAAGAGAATAACTCCTATCCTTACCGATTGAATGAAGGAAGCGAAATCGATCAGAAACAACTACCGATCGTAGTTGACTGGGAACCTATGATTCAAGAAATTCTTTCTGATATTAAGGTTGGACTGTCTGTGGGTATCATTGCAGCGAGATTTCATAACACACTGTCAGAAATGATTGTGTCCGTTGCCAAAAAAGTGAAGGAAGAAAAGGTCTGTCTAAGCGGTGGCTGCTTCCAGAACAGGTATCTGACAGAGCGGACGGTGAGACGGCTGAAGGAAGAAGGTTTCCGGCCGTATTGGCATCAGAGAATACCACCAAACGATGGAGGAATATCTTTGGGTCAATTAATGGCGGCATCTATAAGTGGGAAATAAATGAAGAAGAGTGAGTCTTTCTGGCTGCGGATAATCGTCATCTTGTCCATTGTGATTGTCACAGCTGTGGTTTTTCTGATTCTCGGACCTCGTCCAGAGGGGATGGAAGGAACTCTCGACGTTTCCCGTCTTCCGCTGGTCAATGCAGTCTTGAATGGGATTACAATAATACTTCTGCTGATGGCTTTCATCTTCATCCGACAGAAAAAGGTTGACTTTCACCGCAGAACTATGTTAACAGCCTTCGGTACTTCCTCCATGTTCTTGGTGAGCTATGTGACCTATCACTGGTTCAAGAGTGGACCAAAATTATACGAAGGTGACTGGACAGGTATCTATTATTTCATTCTCCTGTCGCACATTCTTCTGGCGATGGTGATTCTCCCCATGGCAATGGTGACCCTTTACCGCGGTTGGGGCGGATTTATCACTAAACACAGGCGCATAGCCCCGATTACACTGCCGCTCTGGCTCTATGTGTCGGTGTCAGGTATCATCATTTATCTGATGCTCTACTGAGATGCTGAAATTTCTTCCAGAGGAAATAGATAACTACTGTCTCAGGCACTCTCAGGATGAGCTGGAAATATATCGTAAACTTACCTCTGAGACATATTCTTCTTGCGAACGGCCGCAGATGCTTTCCGGTCCCATAGTGGGGACCATTCTGCAGTTTCTTGTAAGACTTACACAGGCCCGGCGAGTTCTGGAGGTGGGGATGTTTACTGGCTATAGTGCCCTGAAGATGGCCGAAGCCCTTGAAGAGGGTGGCGAAGTGCTCTCCTGTGAGATTGATCCGGCCAACATTGCCATAGCTCGGCATTATTTTGATCAGGCGCCTTGGGGTAAACAGATTACAGTTCTGGAGGGTCCAGCTCTTGACTCTCTGGCCCATCTCGCGCCTCCAATTGATTTGGTCTTCATTGATGCCGATAAAGCAAACTACTTGAACTATTACAAACGAGCAATAGAGCTGACCCGGCCAGAGGGAATCATCATATTGGACAACGCCCTCTGGAGTGGTCGTGTAGTAGAGCCGGAGGATGACGCTACTCAAGCCATCGCCAAGACTAACAAGTTCATCCAAGAGGATAACCGGGTATGGAATGTTCTGCTGCCTATCCGGGATGGTTTGATGCTGGTACAAAAAAAGTGATCCGTTGAACCATTAACAGTTGAGACGAACTCGTAAAAAGTCTTTTACAAGAAAAGATGTTTAAACAGGTCGAAATATCCTTATCACCAATCCCAGGACCTGTTGTTCACGGATATTGACTTATTCAGAACTTAGAGTAGCAGTTGAACTCAACTATACGGCTATATCCTGAATATATTTGGCAGTCCTGTACAAATATATACCAGGTGTCTTTATTACCACCGAAAATTCATCCCTGCCATTAACCACACACGTCCCAATCGAGCTATATTGTGATGAGAAAATCCTGCCTAAACCTTGTAATGAATCGATAGATTGAAATCAGAGTTTACAGGATAAATATTTTGTTGAAAGAAGCTTGTGAGTTGAAAATATTAGTTACTCATGTTTCGCATACCCTAAGTGATTGATTTAATATGCATTATTGCGAAGACATAAATGTCTACGCTTAAACAAAAAAAGACGACTAAAGCCGCCTTTAGGCGGGTTTCTTTCCCGCCTCGCATAGAGGATACACGTAAGATTTTTACGATTTTTTCTACGTCGAAACATCTGCGAAACATGAGTTGGTTGTTGTAATATGTTTTTTTGTTTTATTCTCCTAACATTAAAACAGAATACAGCGTAGTGGAGCTAAGTTTTAACCGGCATTTGCTGGTTTTATAGGACAATCAACCCATATTATTTCTATGGATACAGGAGTATTATTTTTCGAGTTCCCTCATCTTGTCAATAAAAATCTGGTTTTCCGGGTCAAGATTTCCAGCCAGGAGATAATATTCCTTTGCCCCTTCTTTATCCTGTAAAGATATTGAAATATCACCTAAGAGGATATAAGAGTCAAAATGGTGTTCAATCAGCGTCATACATTTTTCTAATAGAATATCCTTTGCTTCTTGATAGCGTTTTAGATTTACCAAGATTTGAGCTTTCCTGAAATAAAAATACCAGTAGGGTGATTTGCTCAGTGCAGAATTTACTTCATTCAGAGCAGCTTC
>CAZHRR010000119.1:0-7836 GCA_964534955.1 uncultured bacterium | reverse complement strand
AAGTGCGTGGAATATTGCATGCCTTAGTGAAAATAACAGACAGCGAGCAATAAAAACATATATAATAGAATACAGGAAATTAAACCCAACCCACACCAATCAAGATAGTAAAGAGGAAGAAGAAAACATTAAATTGCTTATAAAAGAAAAAGATAGACTTTATCCTGACAAAAACATTCAAATTGCAGATGCTGAGATAAAAGAAATAAATGGTAAAGATCATGTTACAGTCATGTCAATGCGTATGAAATAAGAAATGCTAACAATTCAATCCACCAAACCCAAAACGGCGTGTGGTTTTTTCAGAAGGTTCTTTGCTATCATAATGTTTAGTGATCAACAGATGTTTTGTCAAGTTTCTACAAGTTATTTTATCCTAGAAATATTGATCCATAGTAAAACGCATTTTTAATAGTTCATTTACAAAACCCGTCTGCAACACTACAGTGTGCAGGAAGCAAACAGGAACTTTTCGTAACCTTTTCTGTTGATAATCCATAATCAACTGTCTAAACTCCGCCGTCGAAAGATGAAGAAAATCATCACATTATCGCTGATACTACTCTCGGCCTCTATTCTTACCGCCCAGGAGTCTCCTTTTGAGGAGCTCGATTTTGCTCTCTGGCCAGAGTACGATCACACCGGTGTCCTCGTCTTGATGGAGGGGACACTCCGGCAGGATGTTTTACCGGTCACCTTGGCATTCCGTATTCCTGATGATGCCGCAACTGTAGGCGCCACCTTCTCTGAAGGTGATGAGGAGATTCCATTAGAAGTACCGATAGAACAAAGAACCGACGGGAAATGGGCTGTTTTAGAAATTGCGAAAAGCAGCAAGATTCTCCGCACAGGCTTTTATTACAATCCCTTTACAGATTCCGCTGAACGAAATATTGAATATATATTAGAGTTGAACCAGCCGCTGGATCATTTTCACATTCAGGTACAGGAGCCGCTGGCGTCGGAAAATTTCCGAATTGACGATCCCAAGGCGCAGAAATCAGGCGATCCAACCCACGGATTTACCTCTTACACGATCCACGTGGATGGTTTGTCTCCGGGTGAACAAAAACCTATCTCTTTCAGCTATCGAAATCCGTCAGGACAGCTCTCTATGGAAGTACTCCAGCAGATGATGGCGGCTGAACCTCCTCCCTCGTCTGGCGGAGCTGCTTCTCCGCAAACGACAGTGAATCGAAATGATGAATCATTTAAACACAATATGCCTACGTGGCAGCCTCTATTGATCCTTGCTGTGGTTGCTCTTATCATAGGTGTTATTTATGCCACAAAGAACAAATATTATTGCCCGAAATGTAAAACCCAGCTTTCAGGCAGCAGCAAATTCTGCAGTTCCTGCGGAGCTAAACTTTAGTGATACCCGTTCTTTTTAAAATCGGTCCGCTGCCTGTGCATTCCTATGGCTTTATGCTGGTTGTAGCTTTCCTTACAGACTACTTCCTGCTCAAATATTTACTCAAAGAACGCGGATTGAAGAAGGAGGAAAGGATCCGGCTGGCGGGTGATGTGGTCATGTGGGCGGCAATTGGAGGTATTGTAGGCTCAAGGATCTACTACATCATCGAAAACAATCAGCGCTTCTTCGAAGATCCCATCGGAATGATTTTCAGTGGAGCAGGACTTGTCTTTCTGGGAGGACTGATGGGTGGTACCATTGCGGTGTCGATTCTTGCTATTAGACGCGGCTTCAAGTGGCTGGAGTTTGCCGACATCGTGGCGCCGCTCATTATCATGGGTTACGCTATAGGAAGGATTGGCTGCTTACTTGTGGGAGATGATTACGGTATACCGTCAGACCTTCCGTGGGCGATGGCATTTCCGAAAGGGACTCCTCCTACAACTATTCCTGTACATCCTACTCAGATTTATGAAACCCTTCTTGGATTCGGCATTTTTACCGTCCTGTGGAAATTGCGGGGGAAATTGACTCCTGCTGGCTTGTTATTCAGTTTATATCTGATCCTGGCCGGTGTGGAGCGGTTTTTCATCGAGTTCATCCGTATGAATCCAAAATATCTCTTCGGTCTGAGCGGCGCTCAGATTATCTCTATCCTTATGGTCCTTCTCGGCACGATTATGATAGTGAGGCTGAGACAAGCTGCAGGCGAGAAGGCATCCCTTGACTCGTCTCCCTGATAAATCTGCTATAGTAGTACTTCTCATTGCAGGACTTTCGGCAGTTCTCTCCGGTCAGTCTGAACATCTCCAGATCAGCAAAACTCAGTGGAATAGTTGGGAGCATCAGGAGATTCTTCAAGAAGCTGATCTTCATCCTTCCGGAATAGCAGCGAACTCATTCGGTGATGTAGTACTTCTCGATAAGGAATCGTACACTCTCGCAGTTGTCGCTTCTGAAGGTACCCTTCGTGAAACCGGAGGATGGGGAGTAGAAGAGGAACGGTTTACTTATTCCACTGACGTAGCTATTTCAGTCGGACTGGACATTTTCCTGTGCGATCAGGCATCAGACAGGATACTTCGTTTCGATCGAAAACTGAATTTTATCTCAGACGTAGATTTGTCCGAGGTACGACCGACCATAGTAGAGCTTCCATCTCAAATTGCTGTTAACAGACTGGGAGAGATAATCATTTCTGCTGCCGAAGAGTGGGAGTTGTATCAATTAAGCTCAGATACCCGGTTTGTCTCTCGCTTTGGCGGAGTATCGTATGGCGAGGAGAGATTTGGCGAAATATCTGATCTGGCGGTGAACAGCCGAAGCGAAATTGCCGTCTTAGATCGAGGGAATGAACGGCTGACTATCCTTAACCGTTCAGGTTCAATTCTCCTGACTGCTCCACTTCCTGAGAAAGATATCGTCGGAGTAAAGTCGTGGCGGGATGGCTGGCTTGTTATCAGTTCTGAGGGATCACTATTATACCTTTCGCCCAGATTCGGTGAATTTACTCTTCTTACAGCAATTCATGACGATTTTACTAAGATTGCGCCTATCACTGACTTTACTGTGATTGATGACCGGGTTCTCGCCGTAAATGGGTCCGTCATTTCCTGTAGACTATTAAATCCATGAATAGAGCCCTTCTACTTTTCACTATTACTATAACCACTCTATCATCTCAGAACATCGAGACTGCATGGGAAACCGATACAATTCAGGTCTTGCCTGGTGACTCTCTGATTAATCTATCGCACGAGCTGGTACTTGAAGGCACGGTTGAGGTGATAAACAGAACCCTGTCTGTTGACGAATTCTATCTGAATTCAAAAAATGGCAAACTTGTGCTGAATGAAGTTACCAATGAGCCGTTTAGTACAGTTGTCAAGTATGAATATATAACATCATCTCTCCCTAAAACTATTAAACCACCCATTGCATCTCTTCCGTTACTGGAGAATGTTATTGGGGAGAATAAAACTCCGCAGCTAACTCCTGTATCAGAACCGGTCAGGGAAGAATATCCTCTTACCACAAGCGGTTCTATTTTTCGTGGTGTTACAGTTTCTCCGCTAAGCGGCGTAGCTATGACGGGCGGGTTGCGGCTGATGCTTCAAGGACAGGTGGCAGAGGATGTGACCGTCACCGGTTCACTGACTGATCAGAATTCACCTATCCAACCCGAAGGCAATACACAGGCACTGGATGAAATAGATGAAGTATATCTTGAAGTAAAGCACCCATCTGCAAGTATTACAGCTGGTGATATTGACCTTAATTTCTCTAATGGCCGTTTTATTTCAGTAGTACGCCGGCTGGAGGGATTAAGTCTTAACGCTGGCAGGGGAGCAGTAGAAGGTGGAATTACACTTGGTTCCACAAAAGGGAAATTCGCCACGCTCGATATTATGGGAGAGGACCAAAATCAAGGACCCTATCGTCTCTATTCCCAGACGGGAAGCAGGAACATTATTGTTATGGCCGGGTCAGAACGGCTCTGGCTTGATGGAAAAGAGCTGACTCGCGGGGAAAATTTTGATTACACCATTGACTATTCCGTCGGAGAAATCACTTTTACTCCTATGAACGTCATTGATTCCAACAAACGTATCTATGTTGAGTATGAATACTCGGATCTGGTCTATCCCAGGAATATTGCCGCTGCCACGGGAGAATATCGCTCTGAGAATGAAAAATCACGATTTACGGTAAACTGGCTGCGGGAGAATGATAACAGTCGATCTGATTTGCTCTTCTCCATCGGGGAGGATGAGATGGAACTCCTGAAAGAAGCAGGCGACGAAGAGATTCGTTATTATACGGCTGATGTTGATACCGCAGGAAACTATCGGTTTGTAGGATTTGATATCAATTTCGTTCCTATCTATGAATTTGTTCCTGACGAAGAGAAAACTTCAGAAGAGATTTATTTTAGAATCACATTTTTCAATATGGGAACTGATGGAGAATATAGTCGCCATATTACGGAAGACGGTGAAATATATTTTGTTTGGCTGCCTGTAGATGATCGTGGCGAACATAGTGATCTTTATGTTCCATGGAGGACGATTCAAGCGCCCGAGTCTCATCAGGTTCTCGACGTAAGTGGTGAACTTGTCTTAGGAGAGTCCACACAACTTGCCTTTGAGTTGAGTGGTTCTTTCCGTGATCAGAATTCCCTCTCAGCCATTGGTGATGATAATAATACAGGGGCTGCAGGGCTCATTGAGTTCAGCCACAGCCGGGAAATACCAGCAGATATGGGAGCAGTGGACTTTGCTCTTACACATCGGAAAATGGACAGCAGGTTTTCACCCTTCCAGCGTGACAGGAGAGTTGAGTTTGATCGAGAGTGGAATCTGACGTTCTCAGATAATGTCAGTGACGAAAACATCACTGAAATCGGCTTTAAACATCACCTCGGCGAGCTGCTTCAGACATCGTTCGGATACGGCAGTTATAGGGACAGCTACCAGTCGGCTTCCAGATGGGAAGGTGGAATTATCCACAAGTCTAAGTGGGTACCGTTCTTCGAAGCCTCCGCAACCACAGCAATTCGTGACGTAGGAGGATCCGGAGAAGCGCTTCTGATTCCGGTCAATCCCAGCAATGTTGATTCGTCCGGTTCCGGATGGCTGAGGAAGCGTCTGGAAGCGAAACTGCTTCCCGGAAAGCTTCATCCTGTCTTTCGTTCTCTCCAAGAGGAGCGGACGGCCGATTTCAAGTTTGATGAGCAAATGGCTGGGATTCTGTTTGAAGGTGTCTCATTCAACAGTTCTGTTGGTGTGACTACGAGAAAGGACTATCAACAGGCAGAAGATGCAAATTCTTTAAAAGAATGGGACGAGGTAAGCGACAGTTGGCTGGGAGAGTTTGACTTTTCCGGCAGGTGGCGGAATGGTTACCGGGTGATGCTCTTCCTCCGGCAGACAGTAAAGACATTCAGTTCAGGCAGAGATGATATTTCCTACGGACTCGTCAAGGGATCGTTCAGTTTCCGTCGTCCGCGGAGCTTTATCAGCGCCAATTTCGACGCCCGGCTCGAACAGTCCCTCTACGAAGAGAAAATAGCAGTGTACGACTCTGTGGGTGTCGGTATAGGGGATTATCGATACGATAGTGACTACGACCAGTACTTCCCCGATCCCAATGGAGATTTCGTGGTATTCCACATTCCTTCAGGAAACAGAACTCCCACAGCTCGGTTGATATCAGGTCTCCGGATGGCCTTTGATTTCCGGCGACTGGGCAATCGGTTCTTACGTGATTTTACCTTGAAGACATTTGCCCAGACCGATCTGAACGGAAGCCACATTTCGTCGAATACCATTTTTACTCCTGAACTGAGCGACACCACCATCAAGCGGTCTCGTTTGAGCTTCAGGAATGAGTTGACCTACGCTCCTAAAGAAACCCGGCGGAAAATTCGACTATCTACGCGAAACCGAGTCGATCTATCAGCAGATATTTTTCAGGGTGATCTCTATACAAAAGAGAGCACACTGTCTTTGACTGCAGAAGAGCCCATCAGCAGAAAAGTGATTTTCTCCGGTGGAATGGAGCGGCACATTCACGATATTAAATCAACTGTTCAGAGTAGAGGGCGTTCACTTGATGGATGGATCTTAAGTTCAGGTGTAAGCTGGCAATCTTCAAAAAGAGTAGAGGTTGGTCTGTCTGCAGAATACGGGCGGGATAGCGGGGAGAACTTCTACGAATCCTTTGCTGTTTCATCAACGGTCTTCGTGATACACAGCCAATTATTCTCTAAGCAAGGTAGCCGGATTGAGACGTCCCTCGATTATGTTGTGGTAAAGAGCGCTGATGAGCTTATTTCATTACTTCCGCCTGAAGCCGCAGAAGGGAGACAGGTGGGTTCATCATTCAGTGCTAATATGACGGGATTTCTTGTCCTTGGGGACAACATCAGCGCCAATGCTCACTTGAGCTATATCCTGGATCCGCTTCATGACGGCATCCTCACCATAACCGGAGAAATTCGTGCGGCGCTTTAGACTGACTATCTTTTTAATGTTATTGTCTGTCTCTACAGCACAAGAAGCTGAGATCATCCTTCCGCTGATCTCGACGGAACAGCTCTCCAACTCTCTGGACAGCGTGAGGCAATCGCTTTCAAGAGACGGAATATGGAAAGCTCAGCTTCAGCTTGCAGGGGCTTTCCGTGATGAGAGCAATTTGGTCAGCAAATGGAGCATTACTTCACCGGAATCAGTCACAATTGATACAGTCGTCCTCTCTGGCGCTGAAGTACTAAACAACCGTACTGTTGCTCAGATTCTAAAGGGAAATACCGGATATCCAGCCGACGCAGCGTCTCTAAGACAACTGCACAATTCAATCGTCAGCTATCCATTCATTGATAAATCCGGTCAACCATTTTATGCTCGATTGAATGAAGATAAACTATCGGCAGTTGTGCCAGTGCAGACTGACTTTTCTCACAGCATTATTGCGACAGCAGGATATCAGCCGGAATCCGACGGAAATAGTCAAATAACGGGAGATATCCAGATTGGGCTGGAAAACCCCTTCGGTTCAGCCTCCATCAGTAAGTTGTGGTGGAATCGCAAAGACGAGCAGTCGCAGAGAATTTCTCTCAGTTACGAGGATCCTTTCCTCTGGAGATTCAGCATAGGAGGATCTTTCAGTTTTACGCAAATACTTCAGGACGGTCTCTACGTCCAGCGGGAGACATCCGCAGCAGTGGTTATTCCCCGTTCATTTCTGGGCAGGTGGTCCTTCGGTGGAACCGAAGAGAGAGTAACAATCACAGACGAAGGTGACAGTTTAGGTCTGGGAGGGCATTCTATACGCTCAATCAAAGTACAAAACGAATTGGACAGGCGTGCTTCTCGTTCGAATCCTACCACTGGATATTTGTTCAGATTTGATATTGGATTAGGAGATTTTAATCCCAATGAATCAGAGAGAACTATTTCTCTTGATATACGTAGTGAGGGAGAGCTTTTGAAACCCATATTTGAGAGGATTACGCTTTCAATGGCGGCTTGGGGTGGCTATTTTGGACTTGCCTCGGGAGCCGTCCCACTGAGTGAAAAACTCCGGTATGGAGGTGCATCCTCTTTGCGCGGATATGTGGAACAGGCTTTTGAAGCGGATTGGGTTGTGATAGGTCAAATTGAAATGATATATGTTATGAGTACCGAAAACCGTGTCTATGCATTCATTGATGGTGCCTACGACGCTCTGAATCGAACACCTGCCTCAGCAGGTCTAGGGCTTCAGCAGAAAACACCCTTGGGGGTACTTCAGCTCGATTATGCCGTTGGCAGGAAAGACACTCCCAGAGATGGTAAAATTCATATGAGACTAATTAACAGATTCTGATGAAAGACGAACTCACTCACCGCTTGAATGATCCCGACTATGTCAGGAGG
>CAZHRR010000118.1:0-7955 GCA_964534955.1 uncultured bacterium | reverse complement strand
ATTCCCCTATCCATAATTATTACGGCACTTAGTTCAGTTAGTACGTTTGCTCATTATTCAGGTTAGACTTCTCGGTCTTTTGACTCCTAAGTTTCTTTTTTCAAATATCTTCTTAAAGGAATTTAAGTATTAAAGAGCTTGGAGTTAATTGACTTACAGTCTGTTGTGTTATTTTCACGCTTCCAATATCGGAATAAAGGTGTTTCATAATGTAATTACCATTATTGATTCTTCTGAAAAGAGCGTCCCAACAGATATTCCCATTTGTTCGTAGAGCGAAGGCGGTACACCGATGTCAGCCAGATAGAGGTCGCCAACACACTCCCGGGCTACCGGTTCCAATAGTCCTGTTTTTGGCAGAGCAAGAGTCATTGTAGCTCTGGCTCGGATGCAGAAACTGGCAGGGATACCAGTTGTGGAATCAAGACCAGAGGGAACATCAAGGGAAAGGATGTCAGGATTCTCCGAATTATGGATTTCCCGAAGAACATGAGCCGGTATTCCCCTGGGCTCGCCATGGAGACCGTATCCGATAACAGCATCTATTATAAGATCTGCGTCATCAAACACGTTCAATCTGTCACTCTCATTAGCTATAACGGTAGTGACGGGGAGTTTTTCCAGGGTATGCCATCGTACCGACGGTACCGGTTTCAGTGAAGATGGTGATGTGGCCAGGACAGCCGTCACATCACACCCGCGGTTGGAGAGAAACCGGGCTGCTACCATGCCGCCTCCGCCGTTATTTCCACCTCCACACACTACTGCCACACGATGTGATCTAGTTTCATCCAAGAGAATTAATGCCAAATCAGCCAGATTCCGCCCTGCGTTTTCCATCATCTGCTCAAGTGCGATGCCATATTCCTCAATCATTAAGCGGTCTACTTCACGCATTTGGTCGGTGGTGAGTACTGGCACTTCATCAAATTTTATCACAGCAGAAGGTCCTCCCGCATTTTCTTGCGCCGGCGAGCATCAATGGTATCCACAGCCCGAACGGCGTACTCCTGTGCCGTGTACACCTGCTTCATGACCGGCTCATCCTCTCGCTTAGCAGCATCACCTACGACGAAAAGGTTAGGCACTGAGGTCTCCCCCTTGTGATTGATCCAAATGTGGCGTTTCTCTATCGACTGGTTTTCATCCATTAATCTGGCGCCCACTTGCCGAACCAGATCGTTGTAAACTCGGTGCAGCCCTAATGAGACGAGAGCAAACTTTACTTCCACTGAGTCGCCACTCTCAAAGTCAAAACCGTGAAGCTGCTTAACTCCTTCACTGATAAAGTCAGTGATCGGCTCAGTGATCTTGACTACTCCGTATTTCTTCAGAATAATTTTACGCTCCTCGGAAATCACAGGCTCCTCTCCATTCGTCAGAATGAAAACCTTATTCCCGTAGCGCTCATGAAGCATCATGGCCAATTCAGCTGCCACATTAGAGTAACCAATGACGGCAACAGCGTCATTCCTGGTTAGATGACCTTCACACCGGATACAGTAGAGTACTTGCTCCCGGTTGGCAAACGGATATACCCACTTGGGAGAGTCTTCAATCTCACCGCTTATCCCTTTCTTGCGTATGTGAGGCTGCTGATCCATTACTCCCGTGGCCAGTACTACAGCCGTACTTGCGAACAATTGAGTAAGTGTGCTCACTTCAAATCCTTTACTCACCTGTTTCAGCTCAGTAGCTTCTTCCTCCACGATCTTGATGTCAGGATATCCGCTCCTGATTCGCTCAATGGTGTTTTTGATGATGTCCCGGTTGTTAATATGATAATGCTTATTCTCAACCAGTTCCGCTGCCTCGGTTTTGCCGGCTTTCTTCAGCGTCTTCAGCACCTGATCCTTAATTACACCTTCATGAAATCCTACGATGTTGTCAAGGTTCGCCACCCACTGAGACCGGCTCCGTTTTTTAGTTGCCTTGCTCCCTAAAAGCCAGATAGCCTTCTGTCCATTTTGCGCTGCCCTCAAAGCGGCTGCTGAACCTCCAATTCCACCGCCGATAATAATTAAGTCCTTCATGACTCTATTTCTCTAACATCCATTTCCCAATTAACCAATTTGAAATTCCCCACCGCTTTAACTGCATTCGCTATCACTTCTTTATTAACCAACGATGGAAAGAACTCCACGTCGAATATTCGTTCTTCGAGATTGAATTCGTGATTTATTACACCCTTCAGCCCATCCAGGGCTTTACCGATATTGGTCGGTCACCCCATTCACAGGATACCGCCGCGAACGTCCATCCCTTCGACTTGGAAAACAGCGTGGACGCTCTTTTCCTCGGGATCAGAAAAAACAGCAGAACCCAGCAGCATGGAAATCAGAAAGGTGCTTATTGTCATAGTTTCTCTCCCTCAATGAATGATTCGATTCTTGAAATCGGGATATGATCTCCCAGATTACCACCGTAGTAAGCCAATTGAACCACTCCATTTTCGTCAATGAGGAAATCGGCAGGAAGGATGGCTTTATTCCCCTCCATTTTCCCTGGCAGGAATCCACTGAGAACAGGTTTCAAGATAAGCAGTCCCGACAGCAAAAACCTGAACCAGGATGATTCTACACCGTAGAGACGGTACAGGTCAAGTGATGGATCAGGAACGATCGTAAACGGTGGTCCTTGTTTGCCTACGCGCTTAGCAATCGATGCTGCTGGTGACTCAAACACTGCCAGCATGTTCAGTCCACGAGCATGCCATTCTTCATACCATTGACTTAAATGGTGCACACGCAGATTGCAGAACGGGCAGGAGGCGTAGCGGAAAAACGACAGCAGTACTTTCCTACCCCTCAGAGCTTCAAGCGAAACATTATTTCCGGAACTGTCCACCACGGAAAACAGTGGTGCCTTCTGTCCAAGCTGTAACCGCATAAATTATCGTCCATCCAGCGAGTTTAAATTCCAATCGTAATTGAAATACTGGACTTGATAGTTAACAATTATTTCTTCCCTTTCAGAGTCGGAAACTCCGTCAAGGTACTGCAAGACATAATGCAGTACACTTTCGCTGACAGCTTCGAAATCTTTTTTGTACCATTTGAAAATACGGGAGAGCCGTACGGTTTTCTCCTCATGATTAACTGCAACATTCACAGTATTATTAATAAACTGAACTGTCTTCTCTTCAAGCCGTTTGTCCAGATCATCTCCCCTGAATATTCTCTTTCCCAACGGAGGACAGCTTTGGGAACCGCAGTTTATGGCAAAGTGAATCCTGGGATCGCCGTATACCTTTCGAAGAATCTCATGTTCGATATGATTTAAGGTCATTCGCTCACCACCAACCATATACTTATTTCGCCAAAAGAGCCCCATCCCCCAGCCTAAGTTCTTCACACTCGTTATTCCTGGGTTCTCTACTATGGCCTTCATGACAAGGGTGTTATACGCGTTTATCCAGTATGCTTTAGCATCATTTTCTGTGGCGAATTTTTCCGGGTGACTCTCTGGGCTCACTTTCTCTAAAAACTTCAAAAACATGTCGAGATGAGATGGATTCTCCCTGAGAGCATCATAGTCTGCACCACCTTGTTCATTTACAAATTCAATAAATACCCCGTCGAGAGATTCAGTCTTCTCCATAACATCTCCATTAATACCACCAGATAATATCAACATATCGTTTCCATCTACGAACTGATACGAATCTTGGTAAGCGAGAAAAATTACTACTGTCGGAATAATTAGAACCACTAAGATTATCTACAAAGTTGGCTATTGTGTCGTCTCTTTGTAGTCCCTCTCCAACTCCACCCCAAGAGCCAGCACATTCCTATTCACAAAATTGAAGTAGTTAGTCAGTAACACGATCTGCAGAATCTGATCATCGCTGTAATCCATTTCCTTTAGCTCATCAATATCGTTATCGTTTACCTCTGCAGGTTCAATTGTAATCTTGTGAGCCAATCTCAAGACCGCATAAGTCCGTTCATCCATATGATCTATCAGAAACGACCAATCCAGCCATCGGATAGCATCCACAAGTTCCTTATCCTTCATCAACCGTTGAAGAGGCTCACTATGGTGAGCAACGCAGTAATCACAACGATTGGCAGCGGACACAACGAGCGCTATTGATTCCAGGAGATCTCTCTTCAGCCCAGTCCGTCTGAGATCGAACATGAGTGTGTAGTAGAGATTAAAGTGATCTCGCAGGGTCTCAGGTAAAAGTGAATGAATTTTAAGTACGTCTGCTACACCTCCCCGTTCTATTCCGATACGTTCGTAAAGCGCTTTCAGTTCACTGGATGCTTCACTATCAGTTATAACTTTGATTCTAGGCATGATTGGATTTATTGGTCATTCAATGGGGGATGGCGGTAATTGGGGAATTTAATCGCTCCTGATTCCCCATTATAACGCCTCCACCTTATTCCCTCTACTCATAGATCTGATTGCAAAGTTTAGCCGTCACCATAGACAAGTCCGGTAATTCCACCAAATACCAGATGTCCCATGAAACTCCCTAACACCATAAGAAATGGAGCTGCAGCATTCATTGAGAAGATACCTGCTCCCATCATAGGCATAACCATCAGCTGTGCCACGAAAAACGGGATGATTCCATAGAGCAGCCCTTTCCTCCATCCCGAAGAAGGCAGAATGTTGCCAAAAAATCCAGCGTAGATCCCGGTCAGAACGATGCCGATGATGAAGTGCATCACCCAGCCCATGGAGTATGGTAATTCCATGATTGGATTCATTTTACCCAGCATATTCCCCATATCCATTTTTGGTATGCCCATCATCGGTCCTATCAGCATCAACATGGTCATTGCCACTGTGCCTGCTAAACCCGCAATAACTACTTTCTGTGTATTGAATTTCATGATAACCTCCCTGCATTATGTCTGCTGGACACCGCATCATCTGTCAACAACCGCTTTAATCTTCTATGAAAGCGTTCGAGATTGAGCGGGCCGAAAGACCATAGACTGCCATTAACCCAGAGAGCCGGCGTAATGTAAACCATCCTTCCATTCGGCGTTCTATGTCCATCAGCAAGATCCAGCACGTTAAGCTCCAAGAACGGCCGCTGTCCACAGTAGTGTTCAAGATCACGCTCCACTTGCCGACAGGAAGGACAATCTTCCTGCACGAAGAGTTGAATCGCTATGGTTTGACTGTTTGAATTGCGACTGTTCATCCTGCCAGAGCTTAAGGTAAAGCGCTTCCGGCAACTGTCGTCTGACAGACAATTCGCTTATTCCAGCCATTCGTTCGAGGATACCTTTAAAAATCTTCGTGTATATTTGATCTTGCCCTCACGAACAAGATTATTCAAAATAGTGCTTGCGGTCTGCCGTGTTGTTGCGGTGAGATTGGCTATCTCCTGATGAGTAAGAAAAGGACGCACCACCGGTCCGTCAATCATCTCCTTTCCAAAGTCTTTTACATAACGTTTGATGAACGACTCCACCCTCTCCCTTGCTGTCTTGAAAACAAGATCCTCAACCTGTGCTTGAATTCGTCTCATACGAAAACCGATAAACTTGGTTATGCTCAAATTCAGTTCAGGATTCATGGAAATCACTTCTTGGAACTGTTCCTTATGAATGGAGCAAATAACTGCGTCTTCGACGACCTCAGCAAAATTCTCACGTTTTTCCTGGCCGAGAATGGCGCTTTCTCCGAAGATTTCTCCGGGACCCACGAGGTGGAGAGTTGTCGTCTGGCCGTCAGCAGAAATACGCGACAACTTTACTTTCCCCTCTTTCAGGAAATAGATCGTATTGCTGGGTTCATCCGGGAAATATATGATCTCCTTTTTACCTGAAGATCTCATACTCGTCATCTTACTCATTTCTTCCATGGACTTATCTTTCATACCCGCAAAAAGGTTGAAATTCTGCAAATACCACAGTTTTGTTTTTTCACCCATGAGCTATATCTCCTGAAGAATATGGAAAAAGTTATCAATGACAGTCTTCTTTACTTTGTTCATGTCAAAAGCTTCAATGGACTTGGCATCGAATACCTCCTGTTCCATAAAGAACATGAGCAGCGACAGATGGAGAAGTCGTGACTGAGTAGCGGCATCTACATCCTTACGGAAGCCCCAATGCCGCTTCCCGTATTCGATTCGATTCTCCGTTACTAACCAGAATCCATCCACAACCTGCTCGTATTTCCTGAATGCAAGTTCATGCCGGGCCATGCTGATCTGAAGAAGCAGACGTAAGTATGCTATGCGTTGCGGTGTAGGTGTAATCATACTGGAGAGGTAATCATCAATAAATTGGCGAAACTGCTCAACCGTCTCAATTTCCTCGGCAGTCCGCAGTGGATGACTGGTGCCAATATAGCGACTCATAATACTCTCGAAAATTTCGTCTTTAGTCGAAAAATACTTGAAGAGGGCTCCCTCGGTAATTCCCGCCGCAGCCGCAATCTCCGCTGTGCGGATGGAATCAATGGACTTCTGTCCGATCAGATCAAGCGTACATTTCAGGATCTGTTCTATTCTCTCTTCCCGTTTCATTCGTTTTAATGCCATAGCAGTGACCTATAATTAATATAGTGAGTACTCACTTACTTAGCAAATTAAAAGTCTTGATGTCTTAAGTACCCAGCACTTCAGAATTGCCGGGCACTTTTTTAGTCAAACCTTGAGAAGGTGCTTGCGCTTGTAGAGGGGAAACTCACCAGTTTTGACCAATATTCTGCTACCTCCCAACATCAAGAGATTTGCATTTTTGAACAAGACTCTTGTGCAACGATTGAAGACGATGACCTAAAGCATCCTCAACAAGTAATATTTCATCGTCTTCAAGCTCTTGTAAGAAAGAATAAGCGGCAACGGTCTCATTAATAATGTCAGTTTCACGTATTTCTATATTCTTGTTAAACAGGGATTTTAGGTCACGCCAATCATAGTATTCTGATTGCAATCTTTCAAAAAAATTATCTGGATTGAACGGATCATGCACTTGCCATAATTTGATAACAGTCAGGGTTCTAACTAATGATCGATTGTAGGGTTTTTTTGAATAACAATAGAGATCGTAAAGATCCCGTACTTTTGCACGTTGATAGGCAGCGCGTATTTTCTCAGCAATTATTTCTACGATATTAAGGCACGGTATGGAAGGAGGATCAAACTCCAAATCTGAATAATATGATTGAGGTAATAGTAGTTTGTTTTTGATATCCAGTGTCGGTTGTTCTCTGAGACTAACTTGTAGCTGGAAACCCCCAGCTTCATTCCAAGCATGTGAATACTTAGGTTCAACAGTAAATGAAAGTCCATTTTGCGTCATTCGCCACTCATCATCCAAATGGAATGAAATATCATAATACTCTTCATTAAAAACTTCCATAAGATCAAGTATTGCATCTTCAGGATCTATCGCTTCCTTTGCAGAAAAATCCAAATCCATTGAAAAACGTCCCGATGAGCCAAGATACACCTTGCGAATACACGTTCCACCCTTAAAAGCAAAGCGGTTAACTATATTTTTCTCCTTCATAATTTGTAAGACATAGGTAAGGATGACTTCACGCTCAACGATGGCACGGTCTACGATACCACTCCGAAATGCAAACAGATCAACAGTATGTATATTGAGCATTTAAATGTTCGTGGCTTTGTTCTAAAGATGAACTGAATCGCTTGCACTTTTTGACAATCTGTTTAACGGAGTTTATGTTTTCTCCAAAGGGCACACACAGTGTCCTCCGTACAGCCTCCTTCGTAGATCCTGTGGATATTTTCAATGTTTCTATTAACATACAATCTCCTGACATAAAGCACGGGACTGTAAGCCTACGGGATTTCCATTCGTGTTTGAATACTCCGGAACCGAATGTCTATAGGAAAAACAACCACAATCACGCCCAACTCCGTTAGTAAATGTCTATAGAACGAATATTGCCCTAGTACCCCCAACGCCGTAGGTGTTGAATATTTACGATTATTAGTCATTATCTTAATTTAT
>CAZHRR010000117.1:0-7966 GCA_964534955.1 uncultured bacterium | reverse complement strand
AGAGGTCTCAAAATCAGGACTAAGAGGTCGTGGCGGCGCAGGCTTCCCCACCGGCATAAAGTGGGAAATAGCCAGTCAACAGGAAAAGACACCAAAATACTTGATAGCAAACTGTGATGAAGGCGACCCGGGTGCATATATGGACAGGAGTCTGATAGAGTCAGATCCTCATTCCGTTATCGAAGGTATGTTTATTGCTGGATATGCAATTGGTTCTTCAGAAGCATTCATTTATATAAGGACAGAGTATCAACTGGCTTTAGAAAGAATGATAACCGCTATTTCTCAGGCAAGAGAATACGGGCTCTTAGGTAAGGACATTTTAGGCTCCGGTTTTGATTTCGATATTGAGATAAGAGAAGGTTCGGGTGCTTTTGTATGTGGAGAAGAAACTTCCCTGATACATTCGATCGAGGGAGATATACCCGAACCCAGACAGCGTCCGCCTTTCCCGGCGCAGGAAGGCCTCTGGGGATGTCCAACAGTTATCAATAACGTGGAGACGCTGGCGAATTTACCCGTGATAATCGCAAGAGGTGCAGACTGGTACTCAGGAATAGGCACAGAGACTTCTAAAGGTACAAAAATATTCTCACTTGTCGGGAAAATAAATAATACCGGGCTTATTGAAGTACCGATGGGTATAAATCTTCGTGATGTGATCTATGATATCGGTGGTGGAATTCCAAATGGAAAAGAATTCAAAGCCGTGCAGACCGGTGGACCTTCAGGCGGATGCATACCTGCGAGTCTTATAGATTCCCCTATAGATTACGATTCACTGCAGAAAGCAGGTTCAATGATGGGATCTGGCGGTATGATAGTTATGGATGAAGATACATGTGTTGTTGATGTATCAAAGTTCTTCATACAGTTTACGAATGATGAATCGTGTGGGAAGTGTATGGCCTGTCGCGACGGAAGCGGAGCTTTGCTTGAAGTGCTAACCAGGATATCGGATGGTAATGGACATAACTGTGATACTGAGTTTCTGGAAGAATTGGGCAAAGCTGTTAAGGATGCCTCTATGTGTGGTCTGGGTCAGACTCTGCCTAATCCAGTCCTTTCGACTTTGAGATACTTCAAGGATGAGTATGACGCTCACATTGAACAAAAGCGATGTCCAGCTCTCGTCTGTAGAAACCTGATCCAGTACTACATTGATCCTGACAAATGTGTCGGCTGTCTAAAGTGTCTGAAAAGCTGTCCTACTGAAGCAATAGCGGGAGAACTGAAGTACATCCACATAATTGATCAGGATGCATGCTCTAAATGCGGGCAGTGTCTGGAAGATTGTCCCCCTAAGATTTCTGCCATCATAAAAGTTACCGGTGATGAGATGGACAACTTGGAGCAACTTTCAGAAATCGTCGCCTGTTCTGAAAGGCAGTTGGTGACACAATGAATGTCAGTCGTATAATAGAACTTCTTAGTGCAACGATTGTATACGGTGAGGAATTCACGAGTAGGGAGGTAATGATGGGATGCGGTTGCGATCTCATGAGTCATGTGCTTGCTCACATCAAAGAGGATAATACTCTACTCCTGACGGGTCTCACTACTCCTCAAGTTATTTATACTTCTGATGCTGTAGACATAAAAGTAATCTGCTTTGTAAGAGGGAAGCAGCCGGAGGAGGCAACCATTGAAGCTGCCAATAAACGAAAAATAGTCCTTCTGCATACGGACCTGCCGATGTTTGAGAGCTGCGGAAAGCTGTATAAAGAAGGTCTAATAGGATGCTCTGAATATGAAGAATAGGGTTACACCGTTAATAACCCACGAGCTGACGTACGAAACAAAAGTCATGGAAGCGATGTCAAGCGATATCGTGTCTGTAGCGCCGGATGAGCCTATTCTGAACATCCGCAAGATTCTTCGAGAAAATCGTATTTCGGGTCTGCCTGTAGTTGACAACAAAAAGCTGGTAGGGGTATTTAGTCTGGACAATTTCATCAGCTGTATTATGGGTGGGAGTATGGATGGAAGTGTAAGAGAAAATATGTCCAGTGATGTTGAGTTTATTTACAGTGACGAACTGCTGATTCACGCAGTAAGAAAGTTCCAAGAATTTGGGTACGGGAGATTCCCCGTATTGGAACGGGAAACTGGAGAGCTGGTAGGCATTATTACAAAAGGTGATATTGTCAAGTGTCTTTTGAGAAAGCTCGAAGACGATTTTCATGTAGAGGAAGTCCAGAAATACAGAGCAAGTCACATATTTGATGATATCAGTTCAGACAACACAACGATTTCATTCAAGTACGAGATTAAAGGAGGAGCATATAAGACGGCAGGTGAAAAGAGCGGATATCTGAAGATGAACTTGCTGAGGCTCGGGATTCCGCCAAAGATTACACGCCGAGCCACTATTGCATCGTGTGAAGCAGAGATGAATATCATCATCTTTACTGACGGTGGGGAACTCCTTGTCAACGTAGATGACAGCACAATCAAGGTCCATGCGATAGACAATGGTCCAGGCATCCCTGACCTTGACAACGCTCTACGACCAGGATTCTCTACTGCTCCTGACTGGGTCAGAGAGATGGGATTCGGCGCGGGGATGGGATTACCCAACATAAAGGAATGTTCCGATGAAATGAGAATTGAGTCGGAAGTCGGAAAAGGAACAGATTTGGAATTCATAGTCAATATGTCATGATCAAGCTCGAAAAACTGGTTACGAAACTGAAGCTGGATGTTCATTCAGGTGCAGACCTGCTGAACAGGGTGGTCACGGGAGGTTATGTAAGTGATATGCTGAGTGATGTAATCGCCCATGCAGAAGAAGGCAATATATGGGTTACGCTGCAGACACATTTAAACATAGTTCCCGTGGCAAGTATGAAGGACGTTTCTGGCATTATTGTAGTAAATGGGAGACGGCCTGATGATGAAACCCTGAAAAAAGCAGTAGATGAAAAAGTACCTATCATGGGAACTGATATGAATGCTTACCAGATATCCGGAAGACTTTTTCAGCTTGGCATCGGGAAAGAAGATGAAGACGTACAAGACTGATCTGCATATACATACCTGCCTGTCGCCCTGTGCTGAGCTGGAAATGACGCCCATAAATATCGTGACTGAAGCCGAAAAGTATGGCTTGGATATCATCGGGATATGTGACCATAACTCTTCTGAGAATGTGTCTTATGTAAGAAAACTGGCAAAAGACAAAGGATTGGATGTTACCGGAGGCATAGAAATCACTTCTAAAGAAGAAGTACATATACTCGCCCTGTTCGAAAGCGAGGAAGAGCTTCTTGCCATGCAGGAGACTGTTTATGAACACCTGCATGGTACTAACGATGAAGACCGGTATGGAGACCAGGTTGTCGTTGATGAAAATGATGAGGTCGTAGAGTTCAATAGACGGCTACTGATTGGAGCGACTGATCTTTCTGTGGAGAGTATCGTCGACAGGATTCATGAGTTAAACGGTATCGCCATTGCCTCTCATATTGACCGCGAAAGTTTCGGTCTGATATCACAACTTGGGTTTGTACCTGAGGGCTTACAGATTGACGCGTTCGAAGTCTCAGCCCAAGACAAGGTTGAAACTTATAAAGATGGATACTCTCCTGTAGTCATGTTTTCTGATGCGCACACTCTAAATAGCATTGGGAAAAAGTTCACAAATTTTTCCATGAAAAAAGCGAACCTGCAGGAGATGGGGAAGGCTCTTATTGGAGAAGACGGCAGAAGGGTTTTCGTGTGATGCAGGATCTATCTCTTCATATCATGGATATTGCTGAGAACTCTCTAAGAGCGGGTGCAAAAAACGTGAGTATCAGATTAGTGGAAGACCGGAGTCACAACACTCTTGTTCTGGAAATTGAAGATGATGGAAAGGGTATGGATGAAGGTTTTTTAGAGAATGCCACGAATCCGTTCTTTACGACAAAACCAGGCAAGGAATTCGGTCTTGGACTTTCTTTGCTTACTCAGGCTTCTGAGCTGACAGGCGGCGAAACAAGAATTGAGAGAGGATCAGACAGTGGGACAAAGATTTCTGCACACTTTGACATGTCGAGTATTGATATGAAGCCTATGGGGGATATTGACAAAACGATACGGGTTTTAAAAGCAATGCATCTAGAGGTGAAATTTTCATTCGAGCACTCAGTCAGGAACGGGGAAGCGGCGTGATAGAACTATTCATTAACGGGAATAGAGCCGAGTTTACTGAAGGGAAAACATTGCTGGAATGTATCGGGGGTGTAGGAATAAAGGTACCAACTCTCTGCCACCATAAAGCCCTATCGCCCTATGGCGCCTGCAGGTTATGCCTCGTTGAGGTTGAACAGGAGGGGAGAGCCCCATCAATCCAAGCATCATGTTCCTATCCTGCATCAGCCGGCCTTTCGATTAAGACTGATAGTGAGAGGGTAAGAAACGCCAGAAAGATTATTGCAGAACTTCTTCTGGCGAGATGTCCAGATTCGGAGAAGATCAGGAGCATTGCTTCTGAGCTGGGAGTTGAAAAGCCCAGGATCAATGAGAAACATGACGATTGCATTTATTGTGGACTTTGTGAGAGGATTTGCCGGGAGAGAATGGGTAGAATAGCTGTCAGCTTCTCTGGACGAGGACCTAGAAGAATAGTTGAGCCGCCGTTTGGCGAGCATAACGAGATGTGCTGGAGTTGCGGAGCTTGCAACTTTATCTGTCCTGTTGGCAAGACAGTGTCGGATCTAACAAGTGAAAATGGACTCCTGCCCATACCAAATCCTTACAATTTAGGATTAGATCAAAAACCGGCAATTCATATTCTATATCCACAAGCTGTCCCCAACACTCCTGCGATAGACAGGGACAAATGCATTCATTTGAACTACGAACAGTGCAGAATTTGTGAAGAAGTTTGTGAAGCAGAAGCAATTGAATATGACCAGAATGAAGAGACTATTGAGCTGGATGTAGGAGCCGTTATTTTGTCACCGGGAGCTGAATTATTTGACCCAACAGCGAAGGAAGAATTGGGGTACGGACGTTTTCCGAACGTCATTACGTCAATTGAGTTTGAGAGGATCTTATCAGCATCGGGACCTTATTCCGGTCACGTCATAAGGCCGTACGATAAAAAAACACCAAAAAGAATTGCATTCATACAGTGTGTCGGTTCACGTGATCATGAATGTGACTATTGTTCCTCAGTGTGCTGTATGTATGCGACCAAAGAGGCAATAATAGCCAAAGAGCATATCAGTGATGGTGTAGAGACTGACATATTCTTTATGGATATACGTGCTTTCAGCAAAGGATTTGATGAGTATTATTTGAGAGCTCAGTCCCTCGGTGTAAACTACATCCGATGTCGTCCGCCCGCTGTGGAGGAGGATCCGGAGTCAAAGAATCTGGTGATTGAGTATCTGGCTGAGGATGACCGGAAAGTGTCGCGCGAGTACGATCTGGTAGTATTGGCTATTGGCATGACACCGCCAAAATCTGCAGACAGCATTGCTGAGAGGTTCGGAATCGAACTGAATGAATTTAACTTCTGCAAAACTTCTGTGTTTAAACCTACTGAATCCACACGTGATGGGGTGTTTGCCTCAGGGCCATTCACAGAACCGAAGGACATCCCAGAAACCATAATGCAGGCATCGGGTGCAGCTTCAAACGTCCTATCATTATTGAAGGATGTACGGGGCAGCCTGATCGTTCCAAAGGAATACCCACCTGAGATAGATATAGAAGGACAAGAACCGAGGGTAGGAGTATTCGTGTGTCATTGTGGAACGAATATTGCCGGCGTTGTGAATGTTCCTGATGTTGTTGAGTACGCAAAAACTCTACCCAACGTTGTATATGTTGAAAACAACTTGTACACCTGTTCGAATGATACTCAGGAAGTAATCAAGGAGAGGATTATGGAGCACAAACTGAATCGTGTAGTAGTTGCTTCATGCACGCCCAGGACTCACGAACCTCTATTCAGGAACACTCTCCAGGAGATCGGTCTCAACCCATACCTCTTTGAGATGGCAAATATCAGGGATCAATGCTCGTGGGTCCACATGAATGAACCTGAAAAGGCCACGGAAAAATCAAAAGATCTGGTAAGGATGGCTGTTGCTAAAGCCAGCCTGCTGGATCCTCTTCAGAGAAGATCATTGGAGGTGAAGAAATCAGCTCTCGTTATTGGTGGTGGACTGGCCGGAATGACATCTGCTGTTGAGTTGGCTGATCAGGGATTCGATGTTTTTCTGGTTGAGAAGAGTAAAGAGCTTGGCGGTAATCTGAAACACATTCACTACTTGCTGAATGGTGAGAAGCCACAGGATGAATTGCTACAGCTCATTGAAAGGGTAGAGGCAAACGACAGAATCCACTTATTAACCGAGGCAAACATAGAGAGTATTGAAGGCTCCATTGGCGATTTCAAGACAAAAGTATCAGCGAATAGTAATTCAGAGGAATTTGAGCACGGTGTTGTGATAGTTGCTACCGGCGCCAGCGAGTATCAGCCCGAGGAATACCTGTATGGTCAGGATGAAAGAGTCATGACGCAGCTTGAACTGGAAAGACACCTTTCTAATGACGGTGAGTGGCTGATGAAAACCGGGAAACAACCTCCCAGGACGATTGTCATGGTCCAATGTGTTGGTTCCCGCAGTGAAGAAAGACCTTACTGCTCAAGAGTGTGCTGTACCGAAGCGATCAAAAACGCCTTGAAGATAAAAGAGCGGTCACCCGAAACGAACATATACATACTCTACCGAGATATAAGAACTTACGGTTTTAGAGAAAGTTACTATACAAAAGCGAGAAATAAGGACGTCGTGTTCATAAGATATGACGAAGTCGTAGAGCCAGAGGTTACGAAAAATGGCAGTGGATTGCAGGTCGATGTTTTTGATCAGACGTTGAAGATGCCGATAGAGATATCAGCGGATTTAGTAGTTTTGTCTGCGGGAATCATTCCAAACTATGGAAATGACGACATTGCTAAACTCCTGAAAGTTCCTCTGGGTCACGATGGATTTTTCTTAGAGGCACATATGAAGCTGCGCCCGATTGATTTTGCCACAGACGGAGTATTCCTTTGCGGGATGGCTCATTCAGCAAAGTCAATCGAAGAGAGCATAATTCAGGCTCAGGCAGCAGCTTCAAGGGCTGCTACTATTCTATCCAAAGACACTATAGAACTGGAAGCGAACATATCTCAAGTGGTGGAAGCGAATTGCGATGGCTGTGCCTTCTGTGTAGAACCCTGTCCCTTCAATGCGATAACGCTGATTGAATTCATGAGAAACGGCTCAGTGAAGAAAGTAGTCGAAGTAAATGAATCGGCGTGCAAAGGGTGTGGAGGGTGCCAGTCCACATGCCCGAAAGAAGGGATATTCATCAAAGGCTTTATGCTGAAGCAAATCGGTGCACAGATAAATGCTGCTTTAGGAGTCGTATAATGCAGGACGTATTTGAACCGAAGTTACTTGCTTTCTGCTGCAACTGGTGTTCCTATGCTGGAGCTGATCTTGCTGGAGTTTCCAGATTACAGTACCCAACGAACGTCAGGATAATACGGGTGATGTGTACCAACATGGTTCATCCAAACCTCGTAATTGATGCGTTAACCAACGGCGCCGACGGGGTTATCGTCTGTGGTTGTCACATTGGTGATTGTCATTATATCGAGGGGAATATGAAAGCTGAGAACAGGGCAGAAGCTATTACCCTCATGCTTGAAGATTTCGGATTGGAAGAAGAACGTTTCAGACTAGAGTGGGTATCTGCTTCTGAGGGACCGAAGTTTGCGAAGATCATGCACGAAATGGTCGATATGATAAGAGAACTTGGGCCGAGCCCATATGGTTATTGATCCCGTGACTGGAATATGTGCCCAAAGGAAAGGAGGAGTGTTAATTGGACGATTTCAAGATAATTGACGGTAAGAAATTCATGTGGGATGGTGAGGATTATGAATCAGAATCCGCCGCCAAAGAAAATGCTTCAA
>CAZHRR010000116.1:0-8119 GCA_964534955.1 uncultured bacterium | reverse complement strand
CCTTAATCAGGCAAATTTTAACTCTTTTTTCTTTACACATCAGGTTTTTTAAAGGATTCTTATAATTAATTGTGACTCGTGCGGATTTCCTTGAACTTCTTAACACGTCCCACGAGCTTATTAAATGCATTGTCGAAAGACTTCAGAAGGTTTTCAGAAGAGTCCTTTACAAAAATGTTCCTACCTGATACAGCAAGCGAAATTTCAGCAGCATGGGTGTTGTTCTCGTGTTCTAATATCACTTTACACCCAATAGGATTATGAATATATCGATCTATTCGTTCCAGTCTCGTTTCAATATGCTCTTTAGCATTATCGGGTAGAGTAAAATGACGGGCTGTTATTTCAACTTTCATACCACCTCCTCTATCTCAGTTTACAACTGGGGACCTGCATCTTGTAACTCTCCGGTTTCGTCACTGTACTTTTTAAAATTATCACGAAATTTCTTCACCAAAAGTTCCGCTGTTTGGTCATATTCATCCTTATCCTGCCACGTCTCCCTGGGATTTAGAATTGACGAGTCGACACCTGACAATTGAGTTGGAATGTCCAGTCCGAAAACCGTCTCTTCAACAAACTCTGACTCTTCAATACTGCCATCAAGTATTGCAGTGACCATTGCTCTTGTAGCAGGAAGCGGCATACGCGAGGCACCTGACATGGCAGACCCACCGCTCCAGCCTGTATTAACGAGATAGACTTTAGTGCCATAGTGACTCATCTTTTCCTTCAAAAGCTCACCGTAAACAAGGGGATTGAGCGTCAGAAAAGGACCTCCGAAGCATGGTGAGAAGGTTGCCTGAGGTTCAGTGATACCTCGCTCAGTCCCTGCTACTTTCGCCGTATATCCGCTGATAAAGTGATACATAGCCTGTTCCGGTGTGAGCCGTGAGACAGGCGGCAGAACACCATACGCATCACAAGAAAGGAATAGTATGGTATTCGGATGACCAGAAATGCTGGGTTTTCCCTGAGCATACAGCGACTCTTCAATGTGATCTAATGGATAGCAAATACGGGTGTTTTCCGTCTTGGAGGCATCATCGAAGTCGACAATCCGGGTGGTCTCATCATAGACCAGATTTTCCAAGAGAGCACCATGTCTGATGGCACCCCAGATGCCCGGTTCGTGCTCCTTACTCAGATTAATAGCTTTGGCGTAACAGCCTCCTTCGAGGTTGAAAATACCGCTATCTGACCAGCCGTGTTCATCGTCACCAATCAGAAGACGGTTCGGATCAGTGGAAAGCGTCGTCTTACCTGTACCGGATAGCCCAAAGAAGAGTGCAGGATTTTCACCATCCAGATCCACATTAGCAGCACAATGCATGGTTAGAATTCCTTTCAGCGGAAGATAGTAGTGCATTACTGAGAAGATGCCCTTCTTCATCTCACCGCCGTACTCCGACCCTCCAATGATGGCTATCCCTTTCTCCAGATTGAAGAGGATGAACGTCTCTGAATGAAGACCGTGTTCTTCCCACTCGTCATCTAAAACCGGTGATGCATTGATAATCGTAAACTCCGGTTCGAAATCCTTCAGTTGTTCCGGCTCAGGCCGGATGAACATGTTGTGTACAAAGAGCGCCTGCCACGCCTTCTTGGCAATCATACGTATGGGCAAAGCCACATCCAGTTCTGCCCCAGAATATCCGTCAAAGACAAAAGCTCCCAAACCATCTTCGTTGGCGTTGTAAAAATCGATCACTTTTTTGTATAATATATCGAAAACTTCAGGTGAGACAGGCTGGTTTACTGAACCCCACCAGACATTGTCGCTGGTCGTTGGCTCTTGAACGATAAATTTATCCTTAGGAGATCTCCCAGTGTAATCCCCAGTGTCCACCATCAGTGCGCCGTTCAAGCCCAACACACCTTCGTGTCTCAGAAGTGCAGTTTCGACCAAAACTTCCGGCGGACTGTTTCGGTGAATATCGCCAACAGTTATTAAACCTGTACTTTCCAGATTCATAGTAAAATACCTCCTTATGCATGGGGATGTGACTGTATAAAAATCTTTTTCATCTGCTCGACCTGCAGATGAGTATAAACCTGAGTTGAGGATAGACTTGCATGTCCCAGTAATTCTTTTATGGCGCGGATGTCAGCACCTCTATCCAGCATGTGTGTAGCAAAGGCATGTCGAAGAGTGTGCGGACTCCACTTTATTCCCCTGAACTTCTCTCCTCCTTTAGAACGCTCAAATTGGCTGAGATAGAACGCAAGGCGATCTCGTACTGTCCTTGCGGCAATTTGTTTCTGCCGGTTGGAGATAAACAGAGGTTCACTTGTCTCGAGCGGTCCAAAGAGATTTTCCCTTTCTCTAATATATTTTCCCAGCGCTTGATGGGCTCGTTTTCCAAACGGCACTATTCGCTCCTTGTTCCTCTTACCCAGCACCCGGATAAGCATAGTATTAAAATCCACATCCTTAATTGATAAATTTACCAGTTCACTGATGCGGATGCCTGTACTGTAAAAAAGTTCCAGTATTGCACTATCCCGGCGTCCCAACCATGACGATTCCTTCTCGGGCATCTCCAGTAATTTAGCCACTACCGCTTCTTCCAGAAAAGTTGGCAAACGCTTTTTTACTTTTGGGGTTTTTACGTTTGTCGCTGGATTTCTCTCAACTTCTTCTGCTCTCATCAGATATTTGAAGAAGGACTTTAGAGAAGCAAGATGACGAGCCACAGTTGTATCCGCAAGTCCCTCTTCCATCAAATGACCGAGGAAGTTTCGGATAATCATCTTATTTACTTCCCGGAAATCGTTCATGTTCCCTTCAGCATAATTATCCAGAAACAGACAGAACTTGAGCAGGTCTGTCCGATAATTCCTGATTGAATGCAGCGAATAGCCACGTTCTTTTTCAAGATATTCTAAAAATGTATCTACAGAAATGATCCTCTCATCAGACATTGATAGGCTCCAATTGAGCCAGCACAGTTCGAAAATCATCGGGGATTGGTGCTATCAGTTCCATTCGCTCTCCTGTCCCTGGATGGATAAAACCGATAGAAAGAGCATGCAGAGCCTGTCTGGAGATTAGATTATGAAGTGTTGTAAACTTCTTCCGCTTTTGGGGGGGAAATCCGCGGCTTCGTGACAGACCTCCACCATAGGTTTCATCACTGAAAATGGGATTCCCGATGTGCTTCATATGAACACGGAGCTGGTGAGTTCTTCCTGTTTTGGGCCGCAGTTCGACTAAAGTAAGATCCTCAAACGATTCTACGATACTATAGTGAGTCTCTGCTACCCGTCCACCCTCACCTACGGTGAACTTCTTCCGGTCAGTGGGATCCCGCTTTAGGGAACCAACTATCACTCCCTCTTCATCGGATGGGCTTCCCCACACCAAAGCCAAGTAAACCTTAGAGACTTCCCGGTTAGCGAACTGCCTGGAAAGATTCATATGTGTTGGATCATTTTTTGCGATCAGCAGAACACCTGATGTATCCTTGTCTAATCTGTGGACAATTCCCGGCCGTAGGGAGCCATACTCTTTTGAAAGTTCATCAAAATGATAGATGAGTCCGTTTACGAGTGTCCCAGTTAAATTTCCTGCCCCAGGGTGTACCACCATTCCCGCAGGTTTATTAATGGCTATTAAATCACTATCTTCATAAAGAATATCTAGATCCATCTCCTCAGGTTCAAGATCCAACTCTCGATCTTCCTGCAGATCAATCTGAATAAGTTCTCCTCCGGTCAAACGAAGGCTCGGTTTCGCAGGAGTACCATCCACCAATACATGATGTGCTCTGATATTTGACTGCGCCTTTGTCCGTGACAGGATTTCCACTTCATCTGCAAGATAGCGATCGAGGCGAACATCAGAACGGTCCGCAGTAAGCTTGAGAACAGTCATTATGAAGCCAGTTTAGGAGCTTCTTTATTTTGTCTTATGAACGACAAATACAGGAAAAGGATCATACCAATAGTCACGGCTGAATCTGCCACATTAAAAACCGGCCAGTACCAGCCGCCAGCACCCACCTGAATGAAATCAACTACTTTCCCGAAAAGAAATCTATCTGTGAGATTACCGATGGCTCCACCCAGAATCAGAGCAAGCGAAATTCTAATTGAAGTGGCTCCATTACGCCATCGCCAGAGGTATAGAACAATTAATGCAGTAGCCAATAAGGACGCAATCATAAAAAACAGTGAGCCGCCTTCAACATTGATCCCGAAAGCGATTCCGGGGTTTTCTACATGAGTAATGAGTACATTGTTACCGAAGACTTGGAGATACTCGCCTCGTTCAAGATTGGTACGGATTATTTGCTTAGTCAACTGATCGAGGATCAGTACTAAGCCCGACCAGGCCAATACATTCATAATACTATCGGTTGTCTTTGTTTTTGCACTCGACGCAATGCTGTGTATGGGGAACTTCTTTCAAGCGTGCTACTGGAATTAGTTCACCGCATACTTTACAACTGCCATATGTTTCGCTGGAAATACGATCAAGCGCTTCATCCAAAAAACGAATAAAGTTTTTCTCTCGAGTAAGCCATAGAAAAGCTTTCTCTCTCTCCTGTGCATCGGTACCAACATCAGCCATATGGTATGCATAGTTTGAGTCTCTGGTCATAGAATCTACATTCGCTGCATCATCAATTGAATTGTCCCGGATTACACCCATTTCTTCCATAGCTTTTTCTCTCAATTTGAGAATTACTTTTTCGAACTCAGTAAGCTTCTTTTTAGAATATCTTTTCGTAGTCATTGTCAGTTACCCCTATTCTGTGTAAATCTTGAAATTCCATAGTTTACTTTATGACCCCTTATATCCACTTCCTTATTAAATTCTCCATTAGTTCCATCGTATGTCAAATATACGGCAAGAACTTCATTACAAAAATAGTTCTCGAAAGTTTTGAGCGCCTTTTTCAAATCATCTGAGACATCACAATCTACTAAAATGCGATCTTCCACATTAAATCCCGCTTCTTTCCGCATGTTTTGAACCTGTCGAATCATGTCACGGACAATACCCTCTTGAATAAGTTCTTCCGTCAGATCCGTGATCACAGCTACAGTCAGGTGTTTCTCAGAAACTGCAGATTTCCCCTCTACAGCATCTTCCTGAACTATTAGATCTTCAGCGGTCAGCTCATAGACTGAACCGTTCTTCGATAGACTTATCACACCGTCATTTCTCAAGATTTCTGCTACTTCAGCATATTCAGTTTCTGCCAGGATCTCCCTAATTTGATTTAGTTCATTTCCGTATCTCTCACCAAGTGATTTAAAATTGGGTTTCAAAGAAAATCTCATCATTTCTTCCGGAGATGAAACTCTCTCAATTTCCTTAACATTCAGCTCATCCATGATTTCATCGGTATTCTGTTCGAATGCATCTGCTAAGGCATCATCAGAAACAGCATATTGTAACTTAGATAGCGGCTGACGGATTTTCAGATTAACCTTGTTCCTTGCATGCCGCCCCATTTCCACAAGCTTAACGACGGCATCAATATCACGAATGACCTCTTCATCGATGGCAATAGGTTCTGCCTCCGGATAGCTGCAGAGATGGATACTCTCAGGAGCATCAGGCTCTAGTCCACGAACCAAGTTTTGATAGATTGCTTCAGAAACAAAGGGAATAATTGGAGCGAGTACCTTCAATACTCCCTTTAGCGCAGCATAAAGTGTATGATAAGCAGCTGCCTTATCACTGTCATTCTCGCTCTTCCAAAATCGCCTTCGATTACGCCTTACATACCAGTTTGAGAGATCTTCCAGAAATCGGACGACCTGCTTCATCAGACGGTTAAGATGGTACCTGCCATATGCATCTTCTGCCACCAACATAAGCTGCCCTAATCGGGCTGAGACCCAATGGTCGAGCTTGGTGAAATTCTCTTCTTTAGATTCAGTGGAAGGATCAAATTCATCCAAGCGCGCGTAAGTTACAAAGAAGGAATAGACGTTCCAGAGGGTAATTAACTGTTTCCTGATTTCTCGGGCTGCCCCGTAACCAAAAAGAAGATTATTTTCAGGGTTTTGGGCCGCAAAGATCCACCGCAGCACATCAACACCCAT
This sequence comes from uncultured bacterium, assembly GCA_964534955.1. Classification (GTDB taxonomy): domain Bacteria; phylum Fidelibacterota; class Marinisomatia; order Marinisomatales; family UBA2128; genus UBA2128. The sequence continues at coordinate 2,056 of CAZHRR010000116.1, read as the reverse complement.
CTCTTCAGCGGCATCTTCAAACCAGATGGCATTCCCTGCACTTTTGTGCATATCGTTGCCTTTTTCATCCTTCACGAGGGCATGCCCCAAAACGGTCTTGAATGGAGGTTTCTTCTCCAAAGCAGCGCTCATGGCGAGAAGTGAGTAGAACCAGTTACGGAACTGGCCGGGAAAGCTCTCAGTGATGAAGTCGGCAGGGAACCACTCCTTCCAGTAGTCAGGCCTGTCCAGGTAGCCCATAGTTGAGTAAGGGACAATTCCGGCATCGAGCCAAGGATTACCAACATCGGGAATTCGAGAAACGACTGCACCGCACTCGTCGCATTTTATCTTCACGGCATCCACCCACGGCCGGTGGGGTGAATGACCATCAAACTGGTCCCAACCTTCCACAGCTCTTTCCTTCAACTCTTCGCTGCTGCCAATAACAGCTACATACCCGCAGCCATCACATTCAAATATAGGCAAAGCCAATCCCCAATACCGTTTCTTGGAGATCATCCAGTCATCCATATTCCGGAGCCAGTCCAGTTCCCGATCTTTACCCCATTCAGGGAGCCACTGAATCTGCTCAGTAATCTCCATTATGTCATGGCGAAATTCATCCATGGAGATGAACCACTCATCCACTAAGCGGAAGACCAGATCCGACTTGTGCCTCCAGCAGATGGGGTAGCGGTGAGTATACTGCTCTCGCTTGAAAAGCTTACCTCGGTTCTTCAGATCGTCGAAGATCTCTCGAGTAACATCGCGAACATTTTTTCCTGTAAGCCATCCGAAACCATCCAGATATGTTCCGAACTCATCCAAGGGATCAATGACTGCCAAATCCAGGTCCTTGGCAATGACGAAATCTTCGTGACCACAACCGGGAGCAATGTGAACTATTCCAGTCCCTTCTTCATCATTCACCTCTTCCCATTCTATGACGGAATGTTCTACACCTTCCTGAACTTCCAGTGTATCGAATGGACCCTCAAATGGACGGTTCAGAAGTTTTGCGCCTTTGAGCTTCTCTACGATCTCGTACGGTCCCTTTTCCTTCAGGACATCCACCCGGTTTTTTGCTAAGTAGAGAAATTCACTACCCTGCTTCACCTTCACATATTCCATGTCAGCTTTAACAGCTGCTGATACATTGGATGTCAATGTCCAAGGTGTGGTAGTCCAGACCAGGAGCGATTCGCCTTCTGCATCCAGCAAGGGGAAGTGGATGTATATGGCCGTGTGTGTCCGCTCTGCGTATCCTTCAGTGGCAATTTCGTGTTCGCTGAGGGCTGCACCACAGTCTATGCACCACGGCAGAACATCGTTACCTTTGTAGATCCAACCACGGTCATGACAAGTTTTAAGGAAGTGCCAGATAGTGTAGTTGTTTTCATCAGACATAGTATAATAGGAATTGTCCCAGTTCATCCAATATCCAAGACGAATTGACTGGTTGGTCTGGATTTTTGAAAACTTGCGAACCCGTTCCTTACAGGCTTCAACAAACCGTTCAATACCATATTCTTCGATGTCAGTCTTGGATTTGAAGCCAAGTTCTTTTTCCACTTCCACCTCTACCCAAAGTCCTTGGCAGTCGAAACCATTCTGATATCGCTGGTCAAAACCCTTCATGGCTTTGTAGCGCTGGAAAATATCCTTATATGTCCGACCCCAGGCATGATGGACACCCATGGGGTTATTGGCAGTGATAGGTCCATCGAGGAACGACCATTTCGGATTGCCACGGTTGGCATCCACACGCTTCCGGAAGATGTCGTTCTCCTCCCAGAACTCGAGCATTTCATGCTCAAGCTCAATGAAATCTACTTTCGATTCAACTGGTTTTAACATAGACCTTTATTTGCCTCACTATGCAGACATAAACTAACTTTTCTCAGTCGAGCAAGTTAGCTACAGGTCGTCTGAAAGTCAATTAAATACGCCAACAGAAAGTAATACCTCAGTCTCAGGTAGGATGGAAGAATGCAATAATAAGTGGAAATGAATTTATTATCAAAGAATAATCACCGCGAGCCCGTTCACCCTGTGAAATAAATCGAAGATTTAG
>CAZHRR010000115.1:523-8262 GCA_964534955.1 uncultured bacterium | reverse complement strand
TGAAATGAATTCTTTAACCTATTACATTCCGCTACATTTCGGGGGAACTTCATATTCTTCTAAACATTGTAAATATAATTAAAATGCGACATATTTCGTCAATCTTATTTTTTCAGTCCACTTCACAAGATTTCAATCATGAAAAGCCTTTCCAATTCGTATTGGCGATGATGGATTTATGACCTACTGATTCAGCATTCTTTTCATAGCACCTGCGTATAATCCTTGCTCCACTACTCCACACTGCTTCTGCTTTATCTTCGACGATCTTGGCGGCTTATGATTGTCCACCGTTACTTGACAGAATAACTATCACCTTTTTCAGAGCTTTAGGAGTCACATGTTCAGATTTCTCCAGTTTGGAGATGTAGGCTTGGGTCACAGCCATTTTTTCCGCCAGCTCCTTCTGGGTGATACCGGCTCTTAAGCGGGCCAAATGGACGGGGTTGCTCACATGGTCAGCGAAGTCAAAATCAATGATTTCCCCCTCCACCGGGTCCTGCAGAATCTCTTGGATGTAAGCAGCGTCAATCAAATCCTCATCGGCATATTCAATAAATTCATCGTAAGGAATGACAACATAGTCAGTCTTTTTTTTCTTCTTTATTACTTGGATGCTCATCTATAACTCTCCTTCCTGTGTCTGACTGATAACAAAATGATGATTAACTCGTCTCTTCTTTTATTGTAGAGCACTCGATAGTTACCACTTCGCAACCGGTAACAGTCTTCAGCTCCTTTCAGTTTCTGTATGTCTAATTGTTCCCAGTGCCCGGCTGCCAAAAGGGAAAGTTTCTCCGTAATCCTGTTCTTCTCTTTAGTTTCAAGTTTTCTGAAATCTTTCTGAAACCTCCGTGTTTGCTTCAGTTGGAACATAACCAAATATAACTAATAGATGTGATATGTTCAACTTTTAAGCAATATATGTTATTGAAACGGTATTAATCCATGTGGTAGTTGGCTTTAGCTGCGAAGGGTCACGTCTGCCCGCCCTCCCGATGAGGGAGAAGGCAGAAAGCAACACTAATAGCTATTATATATTTTCGCGACCCTTGTCGTTCTTGACTGGTTATTTTTTTCTCAACGCGTAGGCTATAACTGCTACTGCCAACAGCAACTGCCACTTTTTTTTGCTTCTTTGCCTTCGCCTTTCTCATTGACTTCCCTCTCAAGCTTCGTAAATTTCGTCTACTCCAATGATATTCATCTCACATTTCACTCAACTCTGAACCATGTCTCTTTGGACCATAATTCTGGTAGCAGTTGTTTTTGTGATTTTAGCTGCGGGAGCAAGGCAGATGAGAATACCGTACGCTGTTCCCATACTGACGGGTGTTTTCGTGATCTATGTCGTTTTTGAACTATTTCCCAACAACGGTACTGAGGAAGAAATAACCTCGCCAAGGATGGTTGAATCAGTGGTAGAGACAGAACAACCTGTAGCTGAGGCAGAAGCAGATGAAAAAGTGGCAGAGGAAGACATAGATGCAGAGGCAGATGAGGAAGAATTAAAACCAGAAGAAGCAGCAGTAGAAGAGGTACTGAAGGTAGAAGAAGTAAAAGCAGAAACAGAAACAGTATCCGTTGAGGTAAAGGAGTCGGAACTTCCGATTGTCCTGCGGAAGTTCCTCATCTGCAGAGATGTGGATGAGAAAGCCCGGGAAGTGATTCGTCCCGCGGAGGAGTTCCCTGACGATGTGGGTAAGCTCTACTGCTTTACTGCGGTTAAATTAGACGCGGTCCGGGACACTGTTATCCATGTCTGGTACTACAACAACAGGGAAATCAACCGAATCCCCATTGAAGTCCTCCGAGGGAATTTCTATCGTGTCTGGAGCTGGAAGACCATTGCATCCGAATGGACGGGGGAGTGGTATGTTTCTGTGATCAATTCAAAAGGAGAGGAGCTGGGGCGCAAGGAGTTCCGAATTATCCCCGTACTAGAGGAGGTGCCGACAGTAACTGACACACTAAAGGAGGAGACAGAATGAGCGTTCTTATCACAGGATCATCCGGATATATCGGCACAGAATTGTGCCGCCGTTATGCTGCCGCAGATAATCCTCCAGAGATCGTAGGCATAGACTTGGCGCCGCCCCGGGAGGAGTTTCCCAATCTTACTTTCTACCAGCTCGACTGCAACAGTGATCTGTCGTCTGTTTTCCAGCGCCACCATGTGGATACTATCATCCACCTGGTTTATGTGCTGAACATGACTCACGATTCCCGCGAGATGTTTAGAATCAATGTTGGTAGCATTGAAAACATTCTCAAGTTCGCTGATAAGCATGGTGTGGCGAGGATTGTCGTCACCAGTTCCGCTACCGCCTATGGCGCACATCCGGATAATCCGTCGATTCTCACCGAAGATGATCCCCTCCGCGGTAACCGAGATTTTCAGTATGCTTTCAACAAGACCATCGTGGAAGATCGGCTGACCACTTTTGCCTCCGAGCATCCAGATGTAGATATTGTCATCGCCCGCCCGGCTATCGTCTGCGGCGCTCACATCGGCAATTTTATCTCCCGTTACATTGAAAAGCCGCTGGTTCCACTGGTGAAAAAGTGCGATACCGAGATGCAGTATCTCCACGAGGAGGATGCAGCTGATGCCCTCTTCACGCTCGCTGCTGAAGCACCGGCGGGGATTTATAATCTGGGTCCGCCCAACACCATTCATCCTGCGAAATCTGTAGCGATTTTGGGCGGGAAGCCCATTGGGATTCGTCCTGGTTTGCTCAGGTTCATGACTGGTCTGGCGTGGATTCTCCGTATGAAGTTCTTGGCCGAGGCACCAGCATCCATGATCAACTTTATCCAGTACCCGTGGGTTGTAGACGGCAGTAAGATTGAGGAGGTGTCAGACTTCCGTTACCGGTTCTCGTCCGAGGACGCCATCCGCGATTTTGCCGAAGCACAGAGCAGATAACATGTCAGGTCAGTTTTGACCTGCCTGTCCCTTCTAACAGGAATATAAAAAATGATTTTGCTCATTTCCATTATAACATGAAATTTGCGCTTAAATGAAAAGGGTGATAAGAACAAACGTAAACATATGCATACCTAATTGTAAGGTAAGGAGGGGATGATGCTGTTGGCTGAACTTCATCCCGCCCTGACACATTTCCCCATCGCTCTTATTACTGCTTCTTTTCTGTTCCAGGGAGTTGTTCTTTTTCGTCCGAAATGGATGACTCCCACCGTTCCGCTTTGGATACTGGGCCTGTCAGTTGCCATTACCCTTTTTACTACCCTGTCCGGTGAAGCTGCTGCTGAGATAGCTGTGGAAAATGCCGGTTTTTCAAAGGAAATTGCAGATCTTATCGCGAGTCATGAGCTATATGCCAACATTACCATCTGGGGCTCCATTGTGCTCTTTGGTGGTTGGTCTTGGTTTCGTCTCAAATATAGTGATTCCCGCTTGCTTGGATTTATCGTTCTAATCTGTCTGTTCCTTCTGATGACAGCTGTACTGGTTACGGGTGACTTGGGAGGTGATCTCGTTCTCGATTACGGCGTGGGCGTTAAGATTCCCTGAAAAGGGGTGCTTGCACGGTTGACCCAGCTGTAGTAAACTGAAACATAAGGTTGACCGGATCTGTTCATCAGCTTTTTGCCCGCCTGAATGACAAAGTTGGGCAGGGTGGTAATCAAATGACTGTCACAACAAGGAAGAATTTTCCAAAGAACCTACTCCACCGAAGGAGATCCTACGGATCAGAAGAGTCCTTTTGGATTGCAGGAGGCGTACTTTCAAACATAAAGATAACCGGAATTATTTATCGTTTAGTTGATATGAGTAATTCAGGTTAGAAAGGTCATGAATTACTCACCGTTTTCACGCCGCGATTTTCTAAAGTCTACCGCAGCCCTCAGCTTCATGTTTCTCCCTGGAGCTGGGCGGGTGAAAGCCATGCCGTTTCCTGTCAATGATCCCGACGACTATACCGGGAGATTGTGCTATAATGAGAATCCCCTCGGTCCATCGCCTCTCGCCCGGGAAGCTCTCGCGGAAGAATCCTTTCTGGCGCATCGCTATCCTGACTGGTTCAGTTCATTACTGGAAGCCAGGCTGGCAGAGATACACGATCTCTCTATTGATCATTTCTGCGCTGGTGCTGGTGCCACGGAGATGATCCGGTTGGTAGCGGATGCTTTCCTGGGAGCAGGTGACGAAGTTGTGACAGCCACACCTTCCTATACCCAAATGGCGTGGGAAGGGACCTCTAATGGAGCCACTGCTGTGTACGTTCCGGTGGACGAAAATTACGTAATCGATCTAGAAGGTATTCTTGCTGCCGTAACGCCGGAGACGAAACTGATCTCCCTGGTAAATCCTAATAATCCCTTAGCCAAGATCGTCCATAAGGATGACATGGCGTCCTTCCTGGCTCAGGTTCCGGAGGGTATCATCGTGGCTGTGGACGAAGCGTATCATCATTACGTCCAGACTGAGGACTACGAGAGCTGCATCCACTATGTTGAGGAAGGACTGCCGGTGATTGTCATCCGGACGCTCTCCAAGGCGTATGGACTCGCAGGAGCCCGCACCGGCTACACGATTGCATCTCCGGAATTGACTGCTCAGATCGGCTCCAGCCAGCTCTGGGCAACCGTCAGCCGGCCCTCACAAGCGGCGGCTATAGCGGCTCTGGAGGATACATCCCATGTTGCAGATACCGTCAGTCTTAACATCCAAGCCAGGGAGATGCTCTACAGTGGTTTCTCCGATATGGGACTGGCATACATTTCTTCGGAAACAAGCTTTATGATGGTGGATGTAGGCACTGAGGCATCTGTTGTTCAAGCAGCTCTTGAAGAGTTGGGCTACCAGGTCCGCTCTGGCTGGGATATGCCCAACTACCTGCGTGTTTCCACGGGGACGCTGGAAGAGATGTCAGGATTCCTAGAGGCTTTGGCCATGGTGCTCGACGCAGGTATTTCCGGCAGTAGTCCCATTGCTGAGACGTTTGCACTCCATTCTATCTATCCTAATCCATTCAACTCCCGCTGCACTGTCCGATTCAATGTGACTGGGGACGAAAAGGTTTCCCTTGTGATATACGACCTGCTGGGTCGAAAGGTCAGAACACTGGTCCACGCTTTTCTCCCTGCTGGTGAGCATACTGTAATTTGGGACGGTAAAGATACGTTTGGAGTTCTAGCGGCATCAGGCGTTTATGCGGTTAATCTCCGTCAAGGTGAATTCGCGGCTGGTAAACGAGTCCAACTGGTAAAGTAGCGGGGTAACCTTGTACCGACGTCAGTTTTTGAAAACGCTCCCGGCATTTGCAGCTCTCACAATTGCTCCCTGGCGCTTAGGTACCCACAGCGAGCGGGTTTCTATCAAAGAACTTGAAATCTGTGACGTTCACCTCCATCTCCTGGCGCTGAGTAAATCAAACGGCTGCTACGTCAATCCGAAATTCCGCCGCTCACTGGTTTTCTATCTTATGAACCTTTTTACCGATCTTCCTTCTTCGGGTACAGATGAGGAGCGGGACAGTCAGTACGTGGAAAATCTGGTCAGACTTCTGGGTACACCTTTCAAACGGCACTGTGCCATCCTCCTTGCTTTAGATGGAGTATACGACAGCTCAGGTGAACTCGATCTGAACCAGACTCCCTTTCTGATTTCAAATGACTACCTGTTTCAGGTCTGCTCCGGGAATCCAAAGATGTATCCAGGCGCGTCTGTAAATCCCTACCGGCGGGATGCCTTGGACGAACTGGAACGGGTGAAAGAGCTTGGAGCGGTGCTCATCAAGTGGATTCCCAACAGTCAGGGAATTGATCCTGCAGATGACAGGATCATACCGTTCTACCGCAAGTTGGCGGAGATGGGACTGCCCCTCCTTGTTCACGCCGCAGAAGAGCACGCTGTCCCGGTAGTGGATCAGTCTCTTGGTGATCCCAATCGCTTATACCGCCCTATTGAAGAAGGGGTGAAGGTTATTGTGGCTCATGCTGCTGCCGATGGGGTCAGTATCAAACATCCTTTCTTCGACCGCTTCCTCGAGATGCTCGATTGGTACCCGAACCTGTACGGCGATATCTCTGCCCTGACATTGGCTCATATGTCAAGTTACCTGAAACACTTCTTAGATCATCCTCATCTATTTGAACGTCTTTATTACGGCAGTGATTTCCCCCTACAGTTTTTCCCCGCTTCCAGTCCGTTTTATTTCCTCAGGGAGTTGTCGGCGAAAGAAGCCTGGCGCATACAGCAAATTGATAATGTGCTTGAGCAGAATGTGATGACACTTTATGAACTGGGGATTCCAACGGCTTGCCTCTCAAGGGGGTTTGATCTCATTCCGGAAGGGTGACCGATGGAATTCCTCCTTATTCCATCATTCCTTCTGATATTGATTGTCCTCTCTTGGCGACCGCTCCGATCTTTCTTCAGGATTATTGTAGTGGTAGCTTATGCAGTTCCAGGTAGGATTTCAACTATTGTGAATACCATTACTCCCGCAGTGACAGTTGAGGACGCCGCCTATACCTCTAGTGATGGTCTGAAACTTCCCATGAGGATTTGGCATCCACCCTCATCCTGCAGAACTCCAGCTGTGATTCTATATCAGGGTGCCTCACCTTCCGGAGAAAACCACAAAGTGATCAACCGCCTTGCCCAGGGACTGGCGAAAGTAGGCTACAGTGTGTTTATTCCTCGCCTTCCCCGGCTGAAAGAAGTGCTGATTCGGGAAGAGACAGTAGAGCGGATGATTGAGGTTTTTCAGCAAGTCCGGAAACGTCATGATATTCACGCAGATAAAATTGCTGTTATCGGCTTCAGCTTTGGCGGTTCTCTACTGGTGAAGGCGTGCCTCGATCCTCGCGTGAATGGTCTTCCCGCCAAAGTCCTTTCGTACGGGAGCTACTTTGATCTGGAGAAGACGCTGGAATTTGTATTGACCGGTGAATATTCGCTTGACGGTCGTGACTACAGCTTAGAGCCTCACGAGTGGGGGAGTATCGTCTTTTTCCACAATTATCTGGAAAAACTTAATGGTGATTTCAACTTCGAGACAATTCACAGTTACTTTCTTGCCTTGGTAGGAGAAGATGAAAGAACAGCAGAGAAATATGCTGCACTCTCAAGGAAAGATAGAGTATTCATTAACCTTATTTCCGATAATCGGAAGGAGAGTCTCCGGCAGGCTCGTAAAATACTTCCTAAACTCAAATCCACTGTTGAATCCATCTCACCACGCTATTTTGTGGAGAGTATCGATTTCCCGCTGTATCTGGTCCACGGTGCTGACGACAATATGATTCCATTCACAGAAACAGTGGCATTCAGTGAAACTCTCAAGGAGCAGGGGAAGGAAGTGCATACCTTTATAAGCCGGCTCTACTCTCACAGCGAAGTGGAGTCCGGGAAGAGGGGTTTTGCGGGTCATGTTCAGGAAGTATTGCGACTGAGTCGTTTTATGAATGACTTCCTGTTTCGCTGAAAAAGGTAAAAACTGCCAAAATTTTCTCGTCGGGGCTCCGTCGGAAAATACTTGACTTTCTCGACGAGAGCGTCTAAACTTGTCGTCGAGACGCGGGAAACGCACTTTTATAAACCAAAAAAAGGAGAATAACATGGCCGAAAAAGTAAAAACAGTAGGCGTTAGCAAAGCATCCGGTTACCTTTATTACCTCGGTAAAGACGGTGATGTGTGGCGTTCGAAAATGGCTCGTGCCGGAAAGGGCGGGGGGAATGCTGAAAAAGTAGCTTCAGCAGGAGT
>CAZHRR010000115.1:0-513 GCA_964534955.1 uncultured bacterium | reverse complement strand
GGCAATCGGGATACCTATACTTCATCGACAAAGATGGAGATGTCTCCCGTGCAAAGATGGCTCGAGGCCGCTAAACACTGCATCAATGGATGAACTTGAAAGCCCCCAATTGGGGGCTTTCTTGTATCATGTAGAACTACTATCCAGAACACCGTGAATCAAAAGTAATCTACCCTTGGCTCTCATCGCTTCTGGGCAGATTCTGCTATACATTATTATAACGATCCCCCCTCACCTTTTCCCCTTTGGCGTGCAGGCAAGAAGGATTTGGCTTTTTCTTCTCATTACCTGAATCCTGATTTCCTGATAACCCTACAACCGAAAGACATTATTTAGTTGCCAGGTACTTTTGAAGCTCCGGGCAATTATCTGTTATATGAGGGGAACCTCACCCCGCTAAATCTGTCCGCCGGTTGTAGCCTATTGTTTAACTCTTGAGTTGGTGGGATTCAAGATTGTAAATTATTTTAATACAAAATATCAAGAAGTGGGAGGATTATTTCAGGGTTCTTA
>CAZHRR010000114.1:0-8379 GCA_964534955.1 uncultured bacterium | reverse complement strand
CTTGCCTATTCTACTTTCTATGCCATAGAAGATCTTGAACCGGGTGATAAGGTAATGTTATCTTTTGATTTTGATCCCGCTAGCGAAGGAGAGTTGGGTCCTATGGCTACAGCGTTTACTTACCATTGCGCTGCAAAAGGACTTAAAATGTACTTCATGGCACTTTGGCCTGTTGGACCTCAAATGATTGATAATGCTATTGATAACGTAATATTAACAGACTTTCCTGAAATGGAGTATGGTAAAGATTATGTCAACTTGGGATTCAAGTCAGGAAACGAGGGTGTAATAAAAGTTATTGTAACTGATTTCAGGGAACTCTACACGACTGACTCACAAGGAACTCCTTTCGATAATATACCAATGTGTAAAGAGGTAAACAGCGTTCAGGATATGGATTTGATGATTAATGTCAGTGCTGGTTATGCGGGAACGAAAGAATGGGTCCAATATGCTGTTACGCCTTATCCCGATGATATTAAGCTTGTTGCTGGTTGTACAGGAGTCCAGGCACCCCTCCTTTATCCGTATATCCCTGACCAACTACCAGGACTATTAGGAGCTATTAAAGGAGCAGCCGAGTACGAGAAACTTGTCTTCGATAAATACTTTGTTGAGATAGGTAAGGAAATACCTGGTAGATATCAGGAAGGTGTCCGACGAATGGGACCGCAGTTAGTTGCACATCTGTTGATGATACTGCTGATCATTGCTGGGAACTATATTTTCTTTGTTGAAAAGAAGAGGGAAGTAGAGTAGTGGACAGGCAGAAGCTGTTATGGGGTGCTGTCTTTGCTATTGGAGCGTTAGCCCTCATCTTTAATGCAGTTTCTCGTAACGCTGGTTCAGCATATGTGAATACTATAGACCATGAATTTGCTCAAGTGGAAGAAGGGGAATGGATCGATGTAAATAGCGATGATGCCTACGATTACAATCTTGAAGGCAAAGAGCGTATTAAATGGTCTTCAGAAAGATTTGCTACATATAGAGAATTTCAGAAAGCTAATCAGAATAATCCAGAGCAGAGTAAATACTCTGCCAGCTTTTCAAGAACATTAGGTGTATGGGTAGCAGCTCTATTTACGCTTTTCATTATGTCGTTCCTCTTTAAAGATAACCTTTTCTATAAATTCGCTGAATCCGTAGTAGTTGGAGTTTCTGCTGCCTACTGGATGGTAGTAGGCTTCTGGGAAGTTATTATCCCCAACCTGTTTGGAAAGTTATGGCCTAGCCTCATCAAAAGTTGGGCCATGCCAGGTCTAAATGGCGTAACAGACTACTGGTATTTAGTTCCTCTAGTCTTGGGAATCATGCTCCTCTGGAGGTTAGCTCCATCAGGGACATGGATCAGCCGCTGGCCGCTGGCTTTTATTATAGGTACTACAGCTGGAATTCGTTTAATAGGTTTCATACATGCAGACTTCTTAAGTCAGATCCGTAACAGTATCATTCCATTGGTGGTGTATGAAAATGGATCATTTATGTTCTGGGATTCTGTTCTCAATCTTATACTTGTTGTTGGTGTTTTGACAGCTATTGTTTATTTCTTTTTCTCTATTGAACACAAGGGAGTTGTAGGTAAGACAGCTAGAGTTGGAATCTGGTATCTGATGGTTACTTTCGGCGCCGCATTCGGATATACGGTCATGGGGCGAATTGCGCTGCTGGCTATACGTCTGGAATTCCTCTTTGATGACTGGCTCTGGATTATTGATCCCACAATGAATCGTGTCGGCGGGATGTGACCAGTAGAATAAACATAGGTCACTAAGACACCCCGCCTGACCGATGGCGGGCAGGCAAGGCACAAAGCAATTATAGATTCTACTTTACTTGAAAAAGAACACAAATGTTAAGGTTTTTTCAAAGGGATCACTTTGTGAAATCCTATTTCTTAGTAAGTTTAATAGTAATCATTCTTCTTCGTGTCTTCGTGCCTTCGTGGCAACTAAATGGGTGGTCGAGAACTGACACTGCTTGAAGTAAAATCACTTAATCTCTCTATTCAATCTGAAGGAGATGTTATTCCCGTTGTGGATGATGTCTCCTTTTCTGTCTCTTCCAGCGAAACCGTAGCTCTCGCAGGTGAGTCTGGCTGCGGAAAAAGTCTCACAGCTCTATCGATCATCCGCCTGAATGATTACGTCAGTATTCGCGAAAATGGCACTATTGTTTTTGAAGGCAAGGATGTTACTCAATTGTCTGCAGGAGAATTATACAAATATAGAGGCGGTGAGGTGGCAATGATCTTCCAAGAACCCATGACAGCACTCAATCCTGTCATGCGTTGCGGAAAACAAATACAGGAGGTTTTGGATTTACACAGTTCTGGAAATGGTGAGAAAAGTCAGGTTATTGAGTTACTAAAACGGGTCAGGATGCCCAATCCTTCTGACACTTATAAAAGCTATCCCCACGAACTGAGCGGTGGAATGCGCCAGAGAGTTTTGATTGCGATGGCGCTTGCCGGCAGTCCGAAACTCATGATAGCTGATGAACCCACAACAGCCCTGGATGTGACGGTTCAAAGTCAGATTATTAAGCTTCTCTCAGATCTTCAGGAAGAAAGCGGTATGGGCATACTCTTCATTTCTCACGATCTGACTACTGTCGAATCAATAGCCCATCGGCTGCTCATCATGTACGCCGGGCAGATAGTAGAAGAAGGAGCTGCTGAGGATATTCTGAAAAATCCGAAACACCCTTATACTAAAGCCCTTCTTTCTTGTGCTCCCAGTCTTGCTGCAAAGAAAGACAATTTAAGTACTATCCCCGGCTCCGTTCCGCAGCCCGGTGAATATCCGTCCGGCTGCAGGTTTCATCCCCGCTGTACTATTGCGAAGAGTACATGTTCTGAGCTAAGTCCTGAACTGAAAATAATCGAGGGAAGAAATGTTCGGTGTCCGGTTATTGATTAAGAGATTAGTTAGATATATATCAAAAAGAGAGTATTTCTTAATCGGTGTAACTGAAACTTCTGAAGCACGCTACTGATGTAATCATACCACTATAAGTAGTACCCATGTTTGAATTAGTTCAACAATCAGTGGTCTAAATGGTGGGAGTAGGATAAAATATCATTTCCTTTTACTATGGCCTCGCAATTTGTATTTTCTGCTTACGTAAACTCGAGTGGAGATTTAGCATGGTGAATATTTTGAAAATAGTCTCAAACACTGATATTATTCGATGACATCTAATTCAAGTTGCAAGTTTTCAATATCGGGGAATCAAATGTACTCAGAGCAAACAAGAGATACGATTCATTCTATATGCGTGGAGCATGGATTTGATGAGATGGATGCAAATCGTATGGAAATGGCAATTAGAGAAACCTGCCAAAATGCGATACAATATGGAATTCATCCTGAAAGAGAACCGTATTATAATCTTGAATTACACGTCAACGAAACATCGATAAAAGCTATTGTGATTAGTAAGGGAGATGCTATTGATTTTGAAAATATTAAACTGTTTGATATTCACCAGGATTTCTTAACATATAAAGATGGAGGTTTGGGAATACCTCTGATAAAGGCGCTCATGGATGACGTACATTATGAGCGAAAGGCAAATAGCACTAATAAAATAACTTTAATAAAGCATATTAAATCAAAAGGCAAAAAGGAGAGAAGTAACAAATGAAAATCAAAGAAAAAGTTAATGGGGATGTCACTGTATTGACTCTGTCTGGGAAGATGATGAATGGTCCCGAAAACATTAATTTGCACCCGTATGTCAAAGGACTCATAGAAAAGGATCAGGCGAAAATTGTAGTTGATATGGGAAAAGTAAAATGGTTTAGCAGTACGGGACTGGGATCGCTGCTTGCCTCGTATACTTCATTACGAAATGCAGGTGGTGATTTAAGAATTGCCCGTCCCACTCATAAGATTTATAGTGTTTTTATGGCGACACAACTGACCAAAGTGTTTGACAGCTTTGATACGGTCGAGGAGGCCATTGAGAGCTTTAAGACAAAGTAAGATTTGCTTCTTTCCAAATCGAACACTCCGTTTCGGAAAGAGATGGTACTATGTGAAAAAACCCAAGGGACAGCAAAGTGCAAACTTCTTTTACATGTTCATTCTGTGAGGGTTTACCACAAACAATGTTTAGTGATTGCCAAAGAAGAATTAGGCACTAATTTCTACTATGGAACCAACTTAATAGGATAATGTTCGATTCTTCCGAAGTACAGCGATTACAATCCGCTGTCCAAGAGCTCTCTGTCTTGAATGATATTGCCACAGCTGTGAGCTCTGCTCGTGAACTCAACGAAGTAGTTGATCTCATTATACAGAAGTGCATAAAACATCTGAAGGTGGAACAGGTAGCGGTTCTGCTTCTCGATCAGGAAACACCAGACAGTCCCTTTCGGACCATGGTTCGGGAGATGGACTCTAAAATTGATGTAGTTCCCTATCATTTTGGCCTCCAACTTTCTGGATGGATGCTAAAAAATCAGAAGCCGCTACTTATCAATGATTTTCAAAACGACCAACGCTTTAGGTTAACTCCCAAGGAGGACTTTTCTATCCATTCACTTCTCAGTGTTCCACTGCGATTGAAGGGGCGTATGATGGGACTATTGAATGTATTCAACAAGCTGTCCGAACAAGGTTTCACACCTGAAGATCAACGCCTTCTGTCAATTATTGCCGCTCAATCGGCACAGATCATCGAAAACGCCCGCCTATATGAAGAGGAAAAAATGTTGCTCCGTATAGAAGAGGAGCTTAGGGTAGCGTATGAAATTCAGATGAACTTGCTGCCCAAGGAAGATCCTCACATTGCTGGGTATGACATCGTTGGAAAGAGCATTCCCGCCAAAGAAGTAGGGGGAGATTATTATGATTTTATCTCTGTAAATAGTCACAAGCTGGCTATCTGCCTGGGAGATGTCTCGGGAAAGGGAATGCCAGCAGCGTTGCTAATGGCGAACCTACAGGCGACGCTTCGGGGGCAGACTCTATCTATATCCTCGTGCAAGGATTGTCTCCGACGTTCGAATAAACTGCTCTTTCAAAGTACCGATGTACAAAAATTTGCCACCTTGTTCTACGGGATACTCGACACACGGAAAAACGAAATATGTTACACTAGTGCAGGTCACGATCACCCATTTCTATTTTCGTGAGAAGCAGAACATCGACGATTGGGAGCAGGTGGTATTGTGCTCGGATTTATGGAAAATGTGGCTTTTGAGGAAGAAGTGGTACCTTTTCACCCTGGGGATGTACTGGTAATTTATTCAGATGGCGTTACTGAGGCGATGGACGCCAATGACGAGGAATTCGGGGAGAAGAGACTTGAAACGTTAGTGAGAGATAATATGGCTCTTTCGTCTGGTGAGCTGATGGAGAATATTATTTCTACTGTACAATCGTTTGCAGCCGATACACCTCAAAATGATGATATTACCTTAGTGGTAGTAAAACGACAAAAAATGATCCATAGTAAAAAGAAGGTGATCCTTCAAAAGGAAGGTGGACAGGTCAGCAAAATCATATCCCACTATAAAATCCTCGAGAAGCTTGGGGAAGGCGGCATGGGTGTGGTCTTCACCCTGTGAGATAGAGGGTTGAAACTATGAATCATGAAATTAGTTTAGCCGAAATGTTGAGGTTTATAGCAAATTGTTCAGAATCATTATCTCACAGGGTAAAAAGCCGAGGACACCTAGCTCAAGTGCGAGGTAACCATGGAATCCCTACCTTTCCAAAAAATCTTGCATTGAGAGTGGAGTAAAAAAACCAAATTCCAATGAACGCGAAAAACCTTCGACAACTCGTTGAACAGGGTGAAGGGCAACAGCAAGAATTCAAAAGCTCAATGGCTGAGCTGGAAACAGCAGCACGCACCGTTTCTGCCTTTGCCAATACTGACGGCGGTGTGCTCCTTTTGGGAATACGTGATTCGGGTGAAATCATTGGCGTCGATGTGGGCAAAAACACAAAAGTGCGCATCGCTACATACATCACTGATACGACCGACCCTATTGTATATCCATCAGTCGAGTTTGTCAAGGTTGAGGGGCGCACGGTCATTGTAGTTCAAGTTGCTGCCAGCGCGAACCGTCCTCATTTGTACAAAGGCCGAGCATACAAACGAGTCGCAGCTACAAACGTACAACTTTCGCGTGATGAGTACGAGCGGCTTTTGCTGACTCGTACCACTGCTGCGTTTGACCGGCAATCAATTCTTGGAACAAGTTATGCTGACATAAGTGAGGAACGAATTCGCTGGTATCTGGAGCAACGAGCCGATAAGCGTGGTATCTCAGCTCCTGAAGTTCCAATGGCAGACCTCTTGATCGGAATGGGAGCCGTAATCGAACAAGCAGGTCAACTTATCCCCACCCGCGCGGGCATTCTTTGCTTCGGTAAAAACCCACAAGCTTGGATTCCCCACAGCCAGGTGCGTATTGCACGTTTTCAAGGGACATCGTCTACTCACTTCATCGACCGTGCCGATTTAGGGGGAACGCTGCCAGAGATGATTGACGGAGCCGAACAATTCATCCGCCGCAACACCCGCCTGGCGGCCAAAATCACCGGGTTTCGTCGTCGGGAAGTCACAGAATATCCGTTCGGGGCAATACGCGAGGCCGTTTGCAACTCAGTCTGCCATCGTGACTATCACATCGAAGGGGCTGAGGTGAGGATAATGGTGTTTTCCGACCGTATTGAAGTCAACAGTCCTGGAGGACTGCCGGAGGGGATCACGTTAGCTAATATCGAACGCAAACACGTGTTGCGCAACTCGCTAATTGCCAACTATCTCTATGACATTTTTTATATCGAAAAGTGGGGTACCGGCATTGCCCGCATGCGACGCTTAATGCGTGAGCATGGGTTGGAAGAACCCCACTTGGAGGACTTGGGTGAGTTTTTTGCGGTGACGTTTTTTGGACCAGGTGAGCGTATTCTCGATCTAATATCAGAAGAAGGCGTAACGGACCTGCGCGCCTTTGGGCTGAACGAACGACAGATCGAGGCGTTGCGCATGATGACGAATGAAGGTATAGAATTGACCAATGCAAGCTATCGGCAGCTATTTGATGTGTCGCGAAATACCGCATCCAGAGACCTATCAGTTTTGGTGCAAACCGGGTGGGTAAAAGCTATGGGAACTGGGAAAGGGACTCGCTATAAGGCCGTTTGATGGTGCATAATGGCTATTCATGGTGCATAAAATGGTGCATAAATTGTCTATTGAAAACTGATCCTTAATGTAAGAGGTCTGATTAATGATCGGCCAAACCATCTCCCACTATCACGGCGGAAGCCGGGTCCGGCCACTGCCGGACAAAATCCTTGAAAAGCCCCGCAAACAAGATGGCGGGCAAGTTGGCGAAGCCCGCCTGACCAATAGTCAGAGGACTTATAATGGCTGATCTTGTTGGGAAAACCATATCCCACTACCGAATCTTGGAGAAAGTCGGGCAGGGCGGCATGGGTGAAGTGTACAAAGCCGAGGATACCAAACTTAAACGCATTGTCATCACAAAATCTTGTTGCCTTTTAACTCCGTTAGGAGTGTCGTCCCGGACTATAGAGAGGAATCTCGGATAATGCGTACAGACTTATTCCTCCATTTGGTTTTCAAAACCCTGCAACATGCGGGGGATTGCTACGTTCCCCTGTTGCATCGGAGGGACACGTCCCAGTAGGGACTCCTTGGAGCAATGACGTGTTGGATTTATTGGCTGTGCCGATAATTGAGTAATTACAGATAAAACAACATTACTCTTGCATATCGAAAACTTAAAAAGTAGATTCAGACAAATGTGACATCGAATTGCAAATTTGTCTTAACTAATAAAATAGGTTATTCGGATGAATCTATATATTCGTAGAGATATTGAGGACACTATCATTCAAAACAGTGAAAGATTTCCCGCCATCGCTTTAACCGGTCCGCGTCAATCAGGAAAAACGACTCTATTCAAACATTTATTCCAGGTAACACACCAATTTGTGACTTTTGATGATCCTTTAAATAGAGAAAGAGCGCTGACCGATCCTAAATTATTTCTGGAGAGTTATGGATCTTATGTTATCTTAGATGAGATACAATATGTGCCAGAATTACTTTCTTACATCAAAATAACCATTGATCAAGCTCGACATCAAAATGGAAGGTTTTTACTGACGGGTTCTCAACAATTCCATTTGATGAAAGATATAGGGGATACTTTGGCGGGCCGTATCGCTTTATTTCATTTGTTGCCCTTTAACATAAGGGAAAAAAAGCGCTCAAGAATTGTCAAAGGCTTACTCATGGACAGTAAATCCTATTTTGTCCATGCGTGTTTAAATGGTTCCTTTCCTGAAGTGGTTCTTCAGCGAGAAATGAATGTGGAATTATGGT